>NZ_BCPZ01000278.1:0-42819 GCF_001950615.1 Candidatus Protochlamydia sp. W-9 | reverse complement strand
GGTTAAGGGTGTCAAATGGACTAGTCCAGCATCAGTAAGTTTATAGCATCCACTCAGATTTAAATACTGCAAACCCGTTAAAGATGTCAAATGGGCTAATCCAGCATCGCTGAAATTATTGTACCTGCTTGGATTGAAATTATTGCACCTGCTTAGATTTAGATTCTGCAAAGCCGTTAAGGGTGTTAAATGCGCTAATCCATCATCGGTGAGTTTCTTACAATCGCTTAAATCTAGATGCTTTAATGCCGTTAAGGGTGTTAAATGCACTAATCCGGCATCGGTAAGATTTTCACAGTCACTTAAATTTAAATACTGCAAAGCCGTCAAAGGTGCCAAATGCGCTAATCCTTCATCAGTAAGATTCCGGCAATTGCTTAGAGCTAGATACTGTAAAGCGGTTAAGGGTGCCAAATGCGCTAATTCTGCATCAGTGAAATACTTGCACCTATTTAGATTTAGATGCTGCAAACCCTTTAAGGGTGCCAAATGCGCTAATCCTGCACCGGTGAGTTTATGACAACCGCTTAAATCTAGATGCTGCAAACCCGTTAAAGGTGTCAAATGGGCTGTTCCAGCATCGATGAGTTTATGACAACCGCTTAAATCTAGATGCTGCAAAGCTGTTAAAGTTGTCAAATGCGCTAATCCCTCATCGCTGAGTTTCTGACAACCGCTTAAATCTAGATGCTGCAAAGCCGTTAAGGGTGTCAAATGCGCTAATCCAGCATCAGTGAGACCCGGACGTTCCTTAAAATGAAGAATTTTTACATTTTTACAATCTTTTAATGCTAAAAGGCGGGCATTTGTTAAAAAAGGATTGTCGGAAAAATTGAGTGCTTCTATCTCATTTGAGAAATGACTTAAAATTTTTTCAAACTTCACTAACCGAAAAAAAGTCTGGTTTAATAATCCGCTCACAACGGTTAATTCTAAATATTTTTTCAAAATATTTAGTTGATAGCGATGTGTAAAATTTAAAAGTTCTTTTAATCTGACTAAACTTTCTTTAGTAGAGTTAAAGGGTTCAAATTTCTGTGATTTGTATCCCTCAATCAGTTGTTCTTCTAAACTTTTTACCACTTCTGTCAATTCATAATAATCGGCGAGTTGAATAGAAGAAGTAATCTCTTCTAAGGGAACTTTAAAGTTAACATTCATGACACAATTCAGCAGATGCGTAAACTCCTTTTGTGTTAAATCGAGAGGATGTTGAAGAGTTTCTTGAAATTGCCCCGACCACAGATTCTTAAAGTAGTGTGATTTTTCCCTTAACAAAACTAGTTGAGAATGAGAAATAGTCAGAGAAGTTCCCTCTTGAAAATTTAGTTGAACTTCTTCAGATGAAGGTGAAAGAGCAAGAGCTTGAATCGTTGACGCACTAGTCTCCTCTGTATTAGACAAAGGATTGTCTAAGAGGGTATTTTCATCTACAAGAGGGTCATTAATGTCTTGAAGGGAATAGTAAGAAGGAGCCGTTGTATGGACAATTTGACTAGGATTAAACCCAAAATTAGAAATATTCAAAATGGCCATCCCAATGAATAAAATAAATTTTAATTTATAGATGTTTCAACAGTATTATTTATAGATAAAATTTATTGCAATATTAATAAGTTAACGTCAGTTTAACGTAAGAAACTCTCAAAAACATTCTAGGAGCCTAGCAGCTTCGATTTCTGTATTTGAAAAGAACAGTCGAGGCTTGGATGAATTCAAGCAATAATTAGCAAGTCCTGCTATCAGATTGCTAAGAAAGTTCCATCGACTTCGGTGCCGATGCTGTTCTCTCTGACAGCTATTTTTCAACAAATTATTCACATTTTCAATCATAGCCCTCTTTTTTAGCATGAATTTATCCACTAACGTGATCCATTTATTTTTCATCTTCTTCTTTACTTTTGTGAAAAGCTGAATTCCCTTTTGCATTAGAGTATTAGTCAGTTTTTCTGAAATATATCCTCTATCTGCAAATGCTTTTCCTTTCATCCCTCCTATCATTTCAGGAACGGGTTTGTGATCATCAATATTGCCAGTTGTCAACTTAAATGCGACAATTTCTGCATGAGGATTAATCAAGAGGGAGCTTAAACCCAAAGAACCAACCGATGGTTGTTTTTCCCCACTTAGCGTGGCTCTTTAAAGACACGATGAGAAGAGGCACGTTTGAAGTGGCAAATCGTTAAACTTGTAGCGTCTATCAATAAAATCCCTTCACAGATCCCTTAATGCTCTTGGATCAAACAAAATATAGGGAAAAATGCTTCAGAGGTTAGCTGAACACATCTTGAGTACCCCACAAGATGAAGGAATAAATATTTTAAAGTTGTTTTTACAGGGTTTAAGTAGAAGTATTTAAATATTTTGTCATTGGAACGATGAAAGAGAAGCAAAATCGTTAGCACTTCACTTAAAGGTATCCTAAAAGTTCTTTTGCGGATTTTTTTTTCGTATACTCCATTTGTTTTTGGAAACACATTTGGTGAAATCTATTAGCAAAATCATCAACAAGACAAAACAGTTTGATCCTCTCTATCTCGTTCATTTTGGCCTCTTTGCTTAGTTTTTGTTCTGAAAAACAAAATCTTCTAACAGAAAAGAGAGGCCTTTTTTCAACAAAGATCCCTCAGAATATAGCCGGAAGACAGCTTACGTTAAACTGGCGTTAAGTTAAAATAGGCAGTCACATTTCCACTTCCTTTTCCGCAACTGGCTAATTTAAGATCGAAAATCTATAAATTCTGGTTTCCAAAATTGCCCGTCTTATGCTGCAATGAAAAATAACTAATCCAGCATTAGCCAAGAGAATCAAAAAGTTTTTTATGGGATGAATTAAGCCATTAGATAAGTAATCATAAGCTCATGAATTTTGATGTCGCCAAATCCAATTGTTTTGGTATCAAAGTAGTCTTAGCAAAAGTCTTAAATGGCTTTTTGAATTTTTTTAAAGGATATTTCATGGAGAATGCCTCCCCATTGAATAGAGAGGTATGAAATAGCTGAAGGAACAAAGCCTGGAATGCTTGTTTAACAAATATATTTAGACTTTGGATTATCCACCTCTAATCAGAGCATTAATGTCATTGTTTAATACTTCCAATATGCCCAAAGCTGAGGAAAAATTTTCCACTCATCGATAAATTATCCACGACTGGCAAGAAAAATTTTTTGTGATTGAAAAGTTTTAAAGAATGCTTTTACCATTTTTAAATTTTAAATATTAAGTTTATAAATACATTTTAAATATAAAAAATATTCTTTTAAAAGCCTTAAAGTGTGAGAAAATGAATTCATTACATCGATTTTGGATTTTATTTGTGGTTTATTTTAGAGATTTTTTAATAAACTAAATATTTGTAAGACACCTACATCATTAAAGTGAGCTTTTTTGTGGATATTGCAACTTTCTATATTTATATTGCTATGTATGTATATGGTTTTTGTTTGATGTTGTGGGCTATTTTTTTTGATAAACGCTCTACTAAAAGAACCCGAAACGGTGCAATTTTTGGAATATTTGCTTTAATTTGCACCTTATTTTATTTTTTTTATGTCTTAGCAACAATAGGGATAACCTTTTCCTAAAACAGCAAGATAAATTCAGTATCAAGGGAATAGGAGGTTAAAAAGATGCTTTTGCTTTTAACATACTATATACCATTTTTATTCGATCCAAGAAGTTAAACCCTTGTGGAAGAGAGGCGCGAGGGTCCACTTTCAATACTTTAAATTTAGGAGTATTATCTGTAACAACTCTAACTGCTGGCCCATTAGGATCAAAAATGGATTTATCAAAATCATGTTTTCTTTTTGAAGGAAGATGAGGGTGAAGGTGTCTTAACATTAAACGTTCAGCGACTAGACCAGTTCGATCTTTAGCGCTTAAACAACCTAAAGAAACGCAAAAAGTTTTAGAGGATAAAAGAACCATGAGTAATTCTTCTGCAAGTGTATAACTTGTTGATGGATCTTCTAATAGTGATTTTTTAACCTCAGAAAATTTATCAAATAAATGTGGATGGGAGATAAGTAATTGTCGAAGTTGTTCGGTATTTATCTTTAATTGTGTTTTATTGTTATGTGTGTTGCCTTGTACAGATGTATTAAAAAAGGCCGTTGCTAAGGGAATTGTTATAATTTCTGAAGCTTTGATTTGATGAGGAAGATAAACCATATCCCCATCGATCAAAGGTCCCGTTCCATTAAAACACAGTTTTTTTCCGTTAAATTCTGCAAAAATTTCTTGCATATCTTCCATTTCTACTCGTTCATCATGTACCCAACCCGTAGAGCCCATTTCACTTTTTCTTTGGTTAAGAAGGGCGACATGCACCAAATCAAAACTATTTCCTGCTTCAAAGGCTTCTAAAACTTTTTGAGGATTTTGGCGGACTTGACCTGCAATGAGTTGGACCATTTGTTGTTCAATCATCATTTTACGTTCCTGATAAACTATATCAATGTAAGATGGGCTTCCTCTCATAATTTTTAAATTATTAAGAGCATTTTCAATAGAGACTCGTTGATCATTTGTAAGCTTGGAATTCAATTTTTTTGATAAATTTTGAATTAAATCATCTACCTTTTTTGGTTCATCTTTAAAAGATTTTAAATCGGATAAACTATAGAAACCATTTCGCATATCAGACATGATTCCCACCCTATAAAATCCAACCTCTTTTTTTCCATCAACTTGCAGTTCTTGATATCGCATATTGACGGGGGCTGAGACATAAGTTTCCGTAGCTTGAGTAAAGCCTGATTCACGGATCTGTCCTCGAAAATAATCCGAGCTTAGCCAATCTTCATTTTCTCGAAATTTATTAGCACTATTTAAAGAGTTTTCATACAGACGAAGTTTGGACATAAGCTTTGTTTTGTCTTCTTCCGAAGCTTTCTCCAATTTTACCCTTAAATGAGAAATCATATTTTTACAGAATTCAATTGTTTGATCGACTGTTGTGTCTCTTGTGATGTATTGAGTCGCATAATCTTGTCCATCGATAGAGTAAGTGTGAGTGATCACTTGTTCGCTAGGCAATGTTTTTGGCCCAATTAAACGTGCTGAAGTTTTAGTAAGGGGTTCTTCATTACCTGGCATCCCATCTAATTCTTGTCCGTCTCCATAGGCTCTTGAAAATTGGATTTGATGTTGCGCAATTGTTTGAGTTGTTTTAACTCTTTGAGTATTTTCAGCTAAATAGCTAGGAAATTTTTTCTTGAACTCTTGATGAATTAATCGATTGACTTTTTCTTCTTTAACACTTTGAGTGTCGGTTGAATCTTTATAATGAACAGTGACTGCGGTGGTTTTATTAGGAGTCGCCATAATCCCAATAGAATTCAAGTCATTTCTTTTTAAATTTAAAGAAGAAACAGATTTAAATAATTTATCTGCTATTAAAGCAATACTTTGCAATTGTTCAGAACTAAGTTTACTAACTTCAATTTCTTTTCCATCTATTTTAAATTTACTAATAAAGTATTGATTTCCATTAGGTAATATAAAATTGTTGTTTTTTAATTTAATTCCTTCTGTGATTTGAGGGTTTGATTGTATTTTTTCTAAAGGATTTGTACTAACAAATTCAATTGGCATAATAATAACCATGTTTAATTTGTTAATTATAATTATATATTAAAAATAGTTTATTTATTTATAAAATAAATTAATCTAATAAATTTATTTAATTGTAATTGAATTGTAAAAATAGTTTTTATTTTAAATTTAATGAAAAAAACATGCCAAAATGCTTTAAAATAATTAATTAATCTGAAATTTTAGTTTTAAACTTTTAAAAAATAAGATTTTTTGAGATATAAACCCTTTGCATTCAGGCTAATGGTTGACAGATTCATAAAAATTAGAGGAAAAATTCTTGAATTGAGTATGGTAACGAACTAGATCACATCATCCAACGAGCGTGGAAATTTGTTTTGTTGGAATAAAACGTAGGTTGTTCGCCATGCAGGTAGTTTCCATTCTTTGCTTCTGCTTAATGTGTTATTTTAAGCTTTTTGCTCAGGAACATTTAAAAGAAAAAACAGTCATACGAGTGGGACATTTTGCGACCATCACTCATGCGCAAGCTGTCATTGGTCACGGGTTAAGTCGAGAACAAAGAGGATGGTTTGAAAGTTTTTTAGGTCCGGATGTAGAGATTCAATGGTATGTTTATCAAGCGGGATCGAGTGCAATGGAAGCTCTGTTTGCAGATTCATTAGATTTAACATATGTAGGCCCGAGTCCAACAATTAATGCTTACCTAAAAGCAAAGGGAAAAACGATTCGCGTTGTTTGTGGTTCTTGCAGCGGAGGTGCTTCATTGATTATTCAATCGGATCGCATTAAAAAAATTTCAGATTTTCAAGGAAAAATAATTGCGACTCCTCAGTTAGGGAATACTCAAGATGTGGCAGCTAGGGCTTGGCTCTATTCTAACGGTTTTGAATTTAACTTATTTGGGGGACAGGTCACGGTTATTCCAATGGAAAATGTGGATCAATTTACCCTTTTTCACCAAGGAGATTTAGATGCTGCTTGGGCAGTTGAACCTTGGGCAAGCCGATTGGTTGAAGAAGCTAAAGGAGAGGTTTTTTTAGAAGAAAGTTCTCTTTGGAAGCAAACTGGCGGAAAGTATGTCACGACGCATTTAGTTAGTACTGAAAATTTTTTACAAAATCGGCCAGATTTAGTCAAAAAGTGGATTTTAGCTCATATTAAATTAACGGAGTGGATTCAGGAAAACAATGAGCAAGCTAAAGTTTTTTTTAACCAAGAATTAAAAAAAGAAGTATTTAGAAATTTAGCGAAAGAAATTATAGATCGTGCTTGGGAAAAAATCGAATTAACGTATGCACCTATTCAAGCCTCTCTATATCGCTATGCTAACTGGGCTTATGAAATTGGTTTTTTTAAGCAACAGCCCCAACTTAAAGGATTGTATGATCTTCGCCTTCTTGCTGAGGTATTGGAAGAAATTGATCACTCCAAAGGTTTAATTCATGACAGAAGTTGAACTCACCCTTGCAGAAATCATTATCAATGATGTTAGTAAAACATTTAAAGCGAAATCGGGAAATGTGCAAGCCCTTGCGCATGTTTCATTAAGCGTAAATGTTGGAGAATTTGTCTGTTTAGTAGGGCCTTCAGGTTGCGGTAAAAGTACGTTATTAAATTTAATTGCAGGATTAGAATTTCCTGATCAAGGCAAGATTTATTGTGAAGGTAAAGAAATTACTGGGCCTGGGAGTGATCGATTAGTGATGTTTCAAGAGTCAGCTCTTTTTCCGTGGTTAAATGTGATTGACAATGTTTTATTTGGATTAAAATTAAAGCCCGGACTGACAGCAAAAGAAAGAAAAGAATTGGCTCACAGTTATTTAAAATTGGTTGGCCTAGATAAGTTTGCTTATGCACACACACATGAATTATCAGGAGGAATGAAACAACGCGTTGCTTTAGCGCGTTCTTTAGCCCCAGATCCCCATATCCTTTTAATGGATGAGCCTTTTGCTGCTTTAGACGCATTTACAAGAGAACAACTTTACGAAGATATCCAAAGAATTTGGGAACAACAAAAGAAAACAATTGTTTTTGTTACACACAACGTTGCGGAGGCGGTTTGTCTAGGGGATAAGTTATTTTTATTTTCTTCCCATCCTGGACGTATTCAACAAGAATTTTTTATTCGATTACCGCGTTCTAGAGATATTCGAAGTATAGAAGTAGTCCAATTTGCTAGTGAAATTACACATATATTAAAAAATCAAATGCCTTTAATAGAAAGAATATGAATTTACAAAGAATCTTTCATGCTAGTTTATTTTTTTTAACTTTAACTGTCCTATGGCAATTACTCGTTTACGCTGGAATTTGGTCACCTGTTTTGGTTCCTTCGCCTCTTCAAGTATTGCACTATTTAATTAGTTCCTTACAAGATGGCACATTAATTTCAGCGAGCTATGTTACTTTAAAAAGACTTATTCAAGGATATCTTGTCGGATTATTAGTGGGAATTCCTATAGGGCTGTTAAATGCTCGTTTCCAACTATTTGAAGATACAATTGGTTTTTTAGCACTTGGCTTGCAAACGCTTCCTAGTGTTTGTTGGGCACCTTTAGCCATATTGTGGTTTGGTCAAACAGAAAAAGCGATGTTTTTTATTGTTATTATGGGATCTGTATGGTCTATAGCTTTAGCAACTGATGCAGGGGTTAAAAATGTTCCTCCTCTTTATGTCAGAGCGGCACGCACATTAGGATCTCAAGGCTTTCATACTTGGTTTAAAGTAATTGTGCCCGCAGCGTTGCCATTTATTATTAGCGGAATGAAGCAGGGATGGGCTTTTGCTTGGCGATCCTTAATGGCTGCAGAAATCTATATTACAATTTTAACTGGTTTTGGATTGGGTAATTTATTGCACTATGGCCGAGAGCTTCACGCTATGGATGCAGTCATTGGAGTGATGTTTGTAATTATTGCTGTTGGCTTACTTGTTGATAAAGTGGTATTTTCCCCTTTAGAAGTTTTCATGCATGAAAAATGGGGAACGCATACTAAGCGTTAAAAATAACATAAAATTTAATATTTTAGATGTTAGAGCACAGAAAAGAAAAAAACTTCTATTTCTCTATCTATGCAGTACTTTCAAGCTTCCAATTCAAGTCTGTTGATTATTAGCAAGAGTTTTGCCAAGAGTTTTGCTTTGTATAGATGAAATTATTGTGCACTAAAAACTAATTTTGCCACCTTTTTTAAGGTTCTACATACAAGGTTTTTGCTAAACGATTTTTCCATTTATTTAATAAATCTGATGTCGGATAGTAAAAATCAGCTGCTAATTCTATTAAGTTTGAAGAAGGTTCTAAACCTGTAATCGACTTTAAAATTTCTTTTTCACGATAGATAAGTGCTTTTTGAACAGATTCCAATGAGTCATTTCCTTGAAAGTTTTTTAAAGGAGCAAAACATTGGTGACGTGGATATAATAAAGCGAAAACTTTTTTAGAATATTGTAACCAATCAAAAATGAAAGTTTCGAATTTCCAAGCGATGGGATGAGAAGACAGTGTAGTAATTCCTTGCTCGTTCACAAATTTTGCTGCTTTCCAAACTTTATGAAGAGGCAAAAAGGGGTGATTTGGGAGCGTATTTTCAATAAAAGACATGGAAAAACAAAATAAGCTTAAATTTGCACAACAGTATTGAAGACGACCGTTAGCTTCGCTAGCACTTTTATGCTGATCAGATAATTCAGAATATTCAATCACTTTTACTCGGTGATTTTCTTTAACGATAATCCCGACTTTCTCTTGAGGTTCGTGCTTTTCAGTACATTTAATAGTAATTTCAGCTTTTTGTTGATGGTGGAAACCAAGTAATTCTGCATCAAATGGATCTGCCAAAGGATTATCCACTAAGATAATATTAATGTATTCAATACCGCGTTGTTTCCATACATCGTATAAGCCCGATTGATAAAAATCGTGTAGACAATTCCCGTTGCCATTAGGTCCTTCGGCTATACGGTTTTTGGTTTCTAAAAATAGAGACCCTTCTGCATTTAGCAAAGGGAGAGTACTTTGGCAAAAAAATGAAATTTGATCTTTCGATAAACCCCAATAGTCATTTTCAACAAAAAACTGTTTAGTTGCTTGATCATTTTCTGGTGAAGTCATAATGGCGAGAGATAAAGGAAAGTTAACTTGTTTACTCGCGGCAACAGTTTTTTCTGCTAAAAGTTGAAATAATGACTTATGCTTAATGACAGAAACAGGAAAAAGTCCTTTAGGGCCTTCAAAACAAAGCCTGGTTCCTTGTCCGCCTGCGAGAACAATACACCCCATCTTTCCGTTTTGAAGGAGTTGTTTACCTTTTAATTGCAGCTTTTCATTTCTTGCAAACGCATAATCTTTAAATGGTTCAATAAAAGAATCAACTGATTTAGATGGTTTAATTAAAGCTATTTGTTGGTCGAGAAGAGTGCGATTAATTTGTTTTATTTGAAGCGTTAAATTTTGTTGTTCTTGTTTTGATAAGAGAGTCCAAAATTTTAGAAGAGGATCATTTGCTTTTTTTGCTAGCATGGTTGAAGAAAATTTTATTGAAATAAAAGATCTAGTTTTTAACTCAAGATAGTTATACCAATTGTTAAGAAAATTAAAACAGAAATTTGTAAACTGCCGGTTATTTCATAGATTGATGAAAATTAAAACTATGCCAGATTTCTATTAAATATTTTATTTCAACGAATGGATATTTAGTTAAATGCTTCCAATGACAGTTTTGTTTATACTTTATTGACTGTACTCTGTAAATTTATCTATATTTTTTTAATATCCAAATTTTTTTCAAAACGTATGAACACCCTTTTTTGAAAATGGCGGAAAATTAGACTAAAATGATTGCTAGTTTAATCGAATTATTTACTGAGATTACGAATACTTCATTACTGTAATTTAATTAATTTTTTTAGCCAATTTAATCGATAAATCTGTAAAAAAAAATTAAAAGTTTAGATTCGTAAAATTTAACTTCGCTGATGAATTAAAAAGGAAGATAAGAACAAATTGACTGATAAACTTCCTCGACTTCAATGCGTTTCATACACCGAAAATCAATGGGGCATTCTCTTCGATAACAGGGTGAACAAGGAACATGCTTATGGATGACCGTTCCTCCTTGATAGGGGCCTGTTGCGATATCACTTGTGGATCCAAATAAAGCAACAAGAGGAGTATTTAAAGCAGCAGCTACATGCATAGGTCCACTGTCATTTGTTAAAAAGACATGGCAAAGCTTGATATAGGCCATTAATTCTCTGATAGAAGTTTTACTAGCCAAATTAATGACGCGGTCTGGCAACCCTTGGCAAATTTCATTGACGAGAGGAGTTCCTGTTTTATCTCCAAAAAATAAAATTTTTGTACGAGGATTGGTTAACAATTTTTCTGTGAGATCTTTAAACCTTTCAGGTAACCAACATTTTGCTGACCCGTAGGCAGCTCCAGGATTGATGCCAATGATTAGATCTTGAGGTTCAACCCTATGAGAAATCAATTGTTGTTGAGTATTCTCTAATTCTTTTTTTGTGAGGTAAAGCGTTGGGGAGTTATTAGAGAGCGAAATACCAAGAGGCTCTAATAACTGTTTATAGGTTACCACAAGATGTTGTTGAGTATAATTAGGTGAAAAAGGGATTGCATGATCAAGCAACCAACTACGCCAATGTGTAGAATATCCGATTTTATTTTTAACGTTTCCCTGCCAAAATTTCCAAGCAGAAGAAAATGAATTTGTGAGTAAAACACCTAAATCATAATTTCCTTTCTTCAAAGAAATTAACAAATTTTCATTGCATTTTTGTGTTTGCTTCCAACTTTTAGAACGGTCAAAGGAAATAACGTGATGGATATGGGGATCATGTTCAATGACAGTTCCTAATAATCCTTGGCAGACGACTGTTAATTTTGCATGGGGCCAATAGTTTTTTAAGTCGGCAAGGATAGGTGTTGCCATCACCAGATCTCCTAGCCAATTAGGCATACGAATAATGATGTTTTGCGGATTTAAAGATAAAAAAGTTTTTTTTGACAAGGCGGTTTTCCTTTTTAATTCGAGCGACGAATTTTAAAGTCTTACTTATATCAAAAAACAGAAATAAATTTCGAAACCTGCTTTAAAATGTGACTATGATAAAACATTTTCAAAAAGGCCATCAGTCAATTAAACGTGAAAAACTTCATTGCAGCTATGCTGTTCAAATCAAAATTTTTATTTAGCAATTTGAATTTATAGATTTATTTTTATCATGGGTTAAACATACAAAAACCATTGATCTTCTAAGGCTAAACTCTTATCTTTACAGCTAAATTCACTTTAATTTTAGAGATATCTCTTTGGCAAAACTTATGCAAACAAAAGATCATGATTCTTCTGACTCCTCCTCTAATGAAGTTAACTCTTTAAACGAGGCTGCACAAATTTTGCATTTGAAAAGATTATTAGTTACGCTTAAACAACAAAGTGAAAAAGAGATAAAAAAACTTCAAAATCAATTGTTTAGCCAGGAAAAAATAAGTCAATCATTAAAAGAACAATTACTTCAATCTAGTGTAAAATTTAAAAAATTGCAAAGTAATCATGATGAAGAATTAGATGCTTTAAGAGACCAATTTATTTCTCTTAGAAATCTTCTTCAACAAACTCAAGAAGAATTAAGATTTCAAAATGATCAGGCTGTTCATGCGTCGAATAAAATGCAAATTATTCATTCGAATCAAAGAGAGGAGGAAGCTAGCGGTAAAGAAACGGAGCGCTTGCGCGAAGAATTAAGCGAG
Organism: Candidatus Protochlamydia sp. W-9; assembly: GCF_001950615.1. Classification (NCBI taxonomy): domain Bacteria; kingdom Pseudomonadati; phylum Chlamydiota; class Chlamydiia; order Parachlamydiales; family Parachlamydiaceae; genus Candidatus Protochlamydia; species Candidatus Protochlamydia sp. W-9. The sequence continues at coordinate 30,477 of NZ_BCPZ01000278.1, read as the reverse complement.
TCGAATTTAAGAACTCAAGAAATGCAAGCCCTAGCTTCAAAAAATTATCAAAAATATGAGCAAGAAATTCAACATCTTAAGTACTTATTATCGCAACGAGAAATTGCCGAACATCAAACAGAAGTGATTGCTTCTCATACTGCTTCCTACCAACTTCGCTTAGAACTAGAAGAAATTAAACAAACTCTCAAGCAAGGTAATTATGATACAAAGGCTTTAGAGACGCATTATGTTGAAGTTTTAAATGAAAAAGTCAAACTTGAACATCAAATTAAACAACTGCAAACAGAATTAGAGCATCAATCTTCTAATTTAGCGGCTTTTCAAATGCAGATTCCAGACTTGAACCAAAGTAAAAAAGAGCTTGAGGAGTGTTTAAAGGAAAAAGAAAATTTATTAAATCAAACACTTGAAAAACAGGATCAATTAAAAGAACGTTTATTTCAAATGGAACTTTCTTCCCAAGAAAAAATGCAGATCCAAGAAAAATATGAGCTGTTGAAAGAGGAATGGAACCAACTGAATGAAAGTTTAGAAGAGGCGTTAGATATTCGTGTAAAATCTGAACAAGAAGTCATACGATTTAATGAGCTTTTGAAAGAAAAAAATCAAATATTGTCGGAAAAAGAAGGGCAAATTTTTCAGTTATTGCGTGATAAAGAAAACCAAGAAACACATCTACATGAAATGAATCATTTAGTGAATGAAAGCGAAACGCGCTTTAAAATTGCTCAGCAACATTTAGCAAAAAAATTGAAAGAAGCGGCTATTTTATCTGAAAAAGTTGAAGGTCAACAAAGAGTGTTAGAAGAAATTTCTCAAAATAACGAAAACTTCAAAATTCAAATTAATCAGCTTCAGGCTAGTTTAGAAATTTCTCAAAAACAAGAGAAAAAACTTCAAGAACAATTACATGATGCTTTAAAAAGCACGGAAAGCCAAGTTTCTAAATGGGAAGAAAAATACTTTTGCATGTATGACAAATGGCAAGAAAGTGAAAATTGCGTTAAGAAATTGAAGAAAATTGAAGAGAAACACCAACAAATGCAAAACCTTATTGCCAATTTAGGGAATTTCATGGGTGGACCTTCCTCTCAGAATTTTTTACACACTATGCAAGAATTAGTAGATAAGTCAAATCAAGAAAAAAATAGTGAAGAAGAACAGCCCGAGTCCGTTCAACATTCAAGCCCAGAAGACGAAGAAAAATATGATTTGTTTGGTATGAAATTTAGGCAAGATAAACCAAAACCAAATTCCCTTTCATGAGCAATCAAGTTATTATTTTAGGATTAGACCCCGGGACAAAAATAACTGGTTTTGGAGTCATTCGCATTGAAGGCCATCAGTATGTTCCTGTCGATTACGGTTGTATTCGCCCTCCTTCTCATTATAAACTGTCTGAACGTTATTTAGTCATTTGTCAAGGAGTTGAACAGTTAATTGATCAACATCAACCTCATGCTGTCGTTGTGGAAACACAATACGTTTCTAAAAATGTTCAAAGTGCTATGAAATTGGGAATGGCAAGAGGTGTTATCATGATTGCTGCTAAAAAAAGAGGAATTCCTATTTATGAATATGCTCCCTCAAAAGCTAAATTAGCTGTTGTTGGGACAGGAAGAGCAAGCAAATATCAAGTTCAAGGTATGGTTCAGAGGTTACTTAATCTATCAATTCCTCCAACGCCAGAAGATGCTGCAGATGCTTTGGCATTAGCTATTTGCCATGCACAAATGCCCATTTTAAAACAAAGTCAATATGAAACTTGAGGAGCTAAATTAAATATTATGTTTGCATATATAAAAGGAGTATTAGCTTTTTTCAATCCTTCTCAAGCTATTGTTGATGTTCATGGTGTAGGATATTTACTTTTTATTCCTTGTCGCCTATTAGGGCAACTTCCCCAAATTGGGGAGCCAGTTCAATTTTATACCACGTATGTAGTTAGAGAATTTTCTCACACGCTTTATGGATTTTTAAATTACCAAGAACGCGATATTTTTGAAATTTTAATGAACGTTACAGGTATTGGCCCTAAGATGGCTTTAAGCTTAATCGGACATCTTTCAATGAGCGAGCTTCAAATAGCTGTTATGCGACAAGATTTATCTACACTCTGCCGTGTCCCAGGTGTTGGCAAGAAAACTGCGGAGCGTTTAATTGTAGAATTAAAAGATAAGTTAGCTGCCATTGGGCATTTAGATATGTCTGATCATATAGAGCCTTTAACGCAAGATCCCAAATCCAAATCTGTTCAGGATGCTATGTTGGCCCTTATAAACCTTGGTTATAATCAAACCACAGCTCAAAAAGCGATCAAACAAGGGATGAAAGAACTTCCAGAAGAAATTGACTTAGCTCAATTAATTACCGTTGCTTTGAAACACGTATGAATCGGAGCTTTTATCTAAGATATCAAATTGGATTTTCAATTATCCAAGAACAAATAGGGCAAATGGGAGTTTGATGTGAGCGGGCTTGACAATGTTCTCTTGCAAAATAAATGATTTGTAAATGAAGACGAGTCCAATCTTTTTTGGGAAAAAGAGATTTTAAATCTTTTTCTGTTTGTTTAACATTTTTCCCATTGCTTAATCCCCATCTTTGAGCGCAACGGTGAATATGAGTATCCACAGGGAAAGCGGCTTCCTGAAATGCTTGAGACATGACGACAGAAGCTGTTTTATGTCCGACTCCAGGTAGCGACTCTAATGCTTCAAATGAAGCCGGAACTTTTCCTTCATAATCTTTGATTAGCCGATCTGAAAGTTCCCAGATATTTGTCGCTTTACGAAATCCGAGTCCACATGAATGAATAATAGATTCAATTTCATTAATGGATAGTTTTACCATTTCTTGGGGAGTGCTTGCTTTTTTAAATAAAATAGGGGTTACTTTATTGACTCGTGCATCGGTGCAATGAGCGGATAAAAGAACAGCGATAAGTAAGGTATAGCTGTCATGATGACTTAAAGGAACCGCAGGAGCTGGGTAAAGTTCATTGAGGATACGTTGAATATTTTTTGCTATGGTATGCTTATTCATTTTCCTATACAAAATTTAGAAAAAATTGCTGATAAAATATCTTCAGAGATGTTAGTTCCAATGATTTTCCCAAGTTCTAATAAAGATTGGCGCATATCTAAAGTTAGAAATTCAGGTGAAACTTGGTGACGAAGACCTATTTGTACACGTCTTAAAGATTCAATCGATTCGATAAGAGCTTCTTTATGTCTAACATTTGTAATAAGGATTTCTTCTTTGGAAGGAGGGCCATCTTGCCAAATAATGGTATCAATTGTTTGATGCAGCTCTTCTAATCCTATTTTTTCTTTAGCAGATAAATGAACAAGAAAGGGAACCTCTAAGCAAGGAAGATTTCTTGGATTGAGATCAATTTTATTCCAAATGACGATTGTTTTATGAAAAGGGACTTGTTTTAACAATTCCTGATCTTCTTTTTCCAATCCTTTATGCGCATCTAAAACGAGTAAAATTAAATCGGCTTCTTGCATAGCTTTTTTAGAACGACGAATGCCTTCTTGTTCAACGCTTTCATTAGCTTCTCTAATCCCTGCCGTATCACTCAATTTGATGTGTAGTCCATTCAGACGTAGATGGTCTTCTAAAACATCTCGAGTCGTGCCAGGAATGGGGGAAACAATAGCTCGATCCTTATCTAGCAGAGCGTTCATTAAAGAAGACTTCCCTACATTTGGGCATCCAATTAAGCAAATAGAAAGGCCATCATGTAAAATTTTTCCATTGTGAAAAGAATTCACTAATTTTTCCATGTCTTTAGCAGTTCTTTCTAAGTCTTGATCCAGTTCATCCATGGTGGCAAATTCTAATCCTTCTTCAGGAAAGTCAACCCAGGCTTCTAAAATCGCTGCAATTTGAGTTAAGGTCGATTGAAAGGCCAATACCTGGTTTGATAAAGAACCTTTTAGTTGGCTTTCTGCCGCGCCTAGGGCTTTTTCATTTTTTGCACAAATGAGTTCTTGAACAGCTTCGGCTTGAGCTAAATCAATTTTACCATTCATGTAAGCTTTAAAAGTGAATTCACCAGGCAATGCTGCTCGAGCTCCGGCTGCTAAAACGACTTCTAAAACTTTGCGAGTAATTAAACTTCCTCCGTGACAATGAATTTCTACAGTATTTTCTCCTGTATAAGAGCGTTTACCAAGCATTATAAGGACCAGAACATCATCGACATGTTCGCCTGATGAATTATAAATTTGCCCGTAATGTGCAGTATGTGAACGATAGCTGAAAATGGAGCCTGAAAAAATTTTAGCAGCTACTTCAAGGGATTGATTACCTGAAATGCGAATAATCGCTACTCCTCCCTCACCTGGAGGGGTTGCAATTGCTGCAATTGTTTCACCTGGGTAATAGGGTTGATGAATAAATTCCATGATGCTTTAAATTTGTATTTGTGATTCTTGATATAACAATGAGAAATATGTTATATTAAATCTATTTTTGATGCATCTATTTGATTATCAATTAGCATCGAATTATTTGCATAAGTTGAGGAGTGAGCGCCATGTCTGACATTATTTACGTGGATCGTTTAACGGGAAAAAAACAAATTGAAAAAGTTTACAAAGGAGCTGTCATTCGTTTTCTTTATGGAGATAGCAAACTAAGTCGTCTAATACAACCTTTTCTTTTACCTCCGTTGGCAAAATGGCCTTTTATTTCTCATTGTTACGGACTTTTACAAAAACACCCTTCTAGTGTAAAAAAAATTTTACCCTTTATCAAAAATTTTGATGTGAATATTTCAGAATTTTTAATGCCTCTAACACACTTTAAATCATTTAATGACTTTTTTATTCGTCGTTTAAAGCCCGAGTTCCGCCCTATTGCACTAGGAGAGAAAATCGCTTCTATGCCTGCTGACGGACGCTACTACTTTTATCAAGATATAGATCAAGTTGATGGATTTATTGTAAAAGGCAAAAAGTTTAGTTTAGCTTCGCTATTAGAAAATAAAGAGTTAGCTCAGGAATATCAGGGAGGAAGTATGGTGATTGTCCGACTTTGTCCCTCAGATTATCATCGATTTCATTTCCCCTGTGACTGTATCCCAGGTGCAACACGACTACTTAATGGATATCTTTACTCTGTCAACCCTTTAGCGATTAAAAAAAATCTCAATATTTTTACACAAAATAAACGCACTATTTGCGAGTTAGCAACCACCCATTTTGGAAAAATTCTTTATTTAGAAATTGGAGCGACAAACGTAGGTAGCATTCAACAAACCTATTGTCCATTTCAACCTGCGTTAAAAGGCGATGAAAAGGGATACTTTGAATTTGGAGGATCTTCGTTAATTTTATTATTTCAAAAAGGAAGGATTCGATTTGATCAAGACTTATTAGATGCCACCCAATCTGGTTATGAAATACGCTGTTTGATGGGACAGCAAATGGGAACTCTCATTCAGAAATTTTAAGGATGCAAAACTCTGTAAAGAGAGTTGAATTTTAAAGCGTCCAATTTTTTTGAAAATAACCCAGAAAAACTTGAGTGCTGGGTTTTTCTGAGTTGTAAAAGAAAGAGGTTATTATTTTTAGATTTTTGGACGACTAACAGGAACAGTCGCAAAATATTCTTCTAATCCTTCATTAGAAGGTTTAAAAGCCTTTTGGCCGTGCTGCCAATTCGCTGGACAGACTTCTCCATTTTTTTCGAAATAAAGAAGAGCATCTAAAATACGAAGCGCCTCATCAACTGAGCGTCCCAAGGGTAAATCATTGATAACTTGATGACGGACAATTCCTTCTTTATCAATTAAAAATAGGCCACGGAAAGCAATGCCTTCGTGAGGAATTAACACATCATAATCATGTGCAATGGTTTTGTTTAGATCGGAAATTAGAGGGTAATCGATACCTTCAATTCCTCCTTTACTTTTAGGGGTATTCAACCACGCTAAATGGCTATAACAGCTGTCAACAGAGCATCCAATTATTTGTGCATTTCTTTTTTCAAATTCTTCAAGTTTTTCTTGAAAGGCATGTAGTTCTGTTGGGCAAACAAAAGTAAAATCTAAAGGGTAAAAAAATAAAATGACATTTTGTCCTCTGAAGTGCAACAGAGAAAAATCGTTTACAATTTGACCATTCACGACGGCTTTTGCTTTAAAATCTGGAGCATGTTTGCCGACTAATAATCCCATAATAACCTCACTTTTAGAGTTCTCTTTATTTAATCAAAAATTCCGATTTTAAAAACTTTAAACTCAGTTTATTTGATCAAATGCTGTTCCTATGTTCCCACATTTCTTCAAAATTTAATAATAAAATCCTGCAAAAAAAGGAGTTTTAAATTTTAAAAAGGTTTTTTAAGTATTTTTTATTTTACTGAAATAATTGTTTGGCTCTAGGAAGCCAATTCTCATTTCCAATTGTTGTCATGGGACCATGTCCTGGATAAACAGATGTAGAAGGGGGTAATTGCGCTAGCTTGTCCAAAGAGGTCCACATTAAATCTGGTTGGCTGGTAGGAAAAGAGATATTTCCAATGGATCCTTTAAATAAGGTATCTCCTGATAATAATTTGGATTGTGAAATTTCATAAAAGCAAACACTTCCCGGAGAATGTCCTGGAGTGTGAATGACTTTAAAAGTTAATTGACCAACAGGGATTAGATCTTCATCATTTAGAAAAATATTGGCTTTAACAGGTTGAATAGTAATCCAACAAGGCAAACCATCCGAACCAGGTTTTTCTAAATTCAGTTGATCCAAAGGGTGCACATAAATGGGGATGTCATAGAGTTTTTTGATGGAATTGATATCAGCGATGTGATCCCAATGGGAGTGGGTGAGTAAAATAGATTGTAGGATAAAATGATGTTTCCTTAAACAATCAAGAAGAAGATTTGCTGATTCTGGAGCAGGGTCAACAATAATCGCTTTTTGCGTAGACAAACAAGCAATAAGATAGGCGTTAGTAGAAAAAGGCCCCGAAGGAAAAGGTTGTATAAACATTGCACCGGAGAGGATTCGAACCTCTAACCGCCCGGTTCGTAGCCGGGTACTCTATCCAATTGAGCTACCAGTGCAAAGAAGACAAAATTATAATTAGGATCTTTCTTTTTTTCAAGAACTTTTAGACAATGTTATCTGAAACTTTCCATGATGGCTATTCAAATTTGCCTTGTCTATGTCAATTTTGAATCAAAAAAATCGCATTCATTTTACGTTGGGGCAAATTCTGCTAAAAATTGTTTACCATAAAATTGAATAAACGGAGAATAAGTTGGACCGCTTAAAAAATGATCTCCAGGCCAGCCTCCCCAAAATAAAGGAGAAAAATCTCCTTGAAATTGTACATTCGTATCTGGATCGAAATAATTACGGAAATGTCCAAATGGTTCAAATAATGTGCTGACACCATCATTGACACTGACGATATTTTTGACACTTTGAAAACCGTTATTGGGAATAAGCGTTGCCGAGCCAAATGAAATCACTCGAATCATTTTTTGTTCTTCAGGTGTTAAAAGATCTCGCGCACGTTCAGTCTCTGTTCCTCCTAAACTATGGGCATAGTGAATAATGGTTCCTCCACCACTAACACCTCCCATTTCATGAATTAAGGAACGCCATTGAGCAGCAAGTAAATGCGCATGCATAGAGCGAAAGCCTAAGTTAAAAGCTAGCTTAACCATTATAGCGCGGCTCACATCCCAGGTCCATCCTTCAGTAGGACGAAAAATGTAATGCACTTTTACCCCTCCATGTGATTCTGAGATGAGTTCTAAATTGCTCAACATATCTTGATAAGTGGTTAAAATTCCATTAATAAAAGTGACTCGTACCTTATTGCTAATTTCATTTTCTCCATAGGTGTTTATCTCTGTTTTTTCGTAAGAATGGCCCATTAATATGTAAGTTGTATTGCCAAAAATATTTCTGTTAATTTTCTCAAAAGCATTGGCAAAAGACTCAGGCAATTTCAATTCACTATGGAGTTTAATTTTGAAATGATGGGCCGAAGTCTGAATTTGTCTAAACGCATCAAAGAAAAAAGTAATAGTAGAATCCCAAATTTCAGAAATAGAAAAAAGTCCGTATAGATCGTAATGATTAATACTATCATTGCGAACGAACGTATAAAGGTTAGGTGTATCGTAAAAAAATAGAGGATCAGGGGTTATCCACCTTCCAATAGTTGAGTCATAATAACGTTTTCCAAATCCAATCAACCCTGTTTTTTCTTCAATTCGCTTACTAGAAAATCGCCAGGGATTTTCAATTTGCGAAATAGTAAACTTTTCTCCGTAGGTATTATAAATACTTTCTGAACCAAAAGCAGAATAGCGATAAAACTCCGCGACTTCTTTAGTTTCCGTGTCAATTAAGCAACGAATCGAGCCCTGATGATCGTGAATAGGAGCATAGATCTTGTTATTTAGCTCAAGAGCTACAGCAGCATTAATTTCAGCCCCTTTCCCTATTCCCAAAACTCTTAATTGAGTTAACTGCCGCTCGGTATTTAAACAACCAATTTCTTTTTGACCATCAAAGAGATAGAAATTTGAATCCGTTAATATCCAATTAGAATGGTCTGCATCCCAGTGGTAATTTTGCTTTTGTAAACACCTGTCAAACGAATCATAAATAAAGTGAATAGCAAAATCATTCGGAGTTGAGACACGAATAAGACGATTTAGAGCATCATATTCATAATAAACAGATTCTTTCCCTTTTTTTTCGACCAAATTTCCATTTAAATCATAACGATAAAAAGCTAAGGGGGTTTCAATCAATTGATTTAGAGAGTCGGTTTTCCATTGTTCCGAATTAAATTTTAAGCGATTAAATAAAGAGTCATATTGATAAGTATGATGAAGTTCTCCATCTCCGGTTTCTTCGATCAATTGATGATCTTCACCATATTGATATGTTTGAGAATAAGTATTCAAAGAATCTTTAATGGTTACTGCCATTAAACGTCCTTTTTGGTCTAATTGCTCAAATGTTTCTGACCACCAAGGAGATAAGGTTTTTTGTAAACGGTCATGCTCGTCATAGTAGTAAGAGAGTACCCCTACGTCTTTAATAAGATGACTTTTTTGAACTTTTCCAGAAGGGATCTCATAAAAATAATCGTGATGATAGTGTAATTGTTGATCTGCTTGATATCTTTCTACAGAAGTTAATAAAGATCCTTCATAACGATAATGGATGCTTGAGTTATCTGGTAAATCGATTTTGATTTTTCTACCGGCTAAATCATAATCAAAAGAGAGAGTAGTTTCAGGTTTTCCTAAATTTTCCTCAATAATTTGATCAAAGGTATTGTACTGACGTGTTTGAATCCCTTGATGGACCAAATCTTCGATGGCTATTAATCGCTTATTTTGGTCATATTGATAACGATAGGCAAATGAATTATCACTGGCTTGATATAAGCTTAAAAGATTGTTTTCATCATAATAGTAGTGAATTTGTTTGCCATCAGGTTTAATAACTGTTGTGAGTTTACCACTCTCATGATATTGATAACGGGTAATTTTTTGTTGGAACGAACCAGCTGCTTCATGAATTGCTACAAGCTTTCCATCTTCATCATAATCCCATTTAATGATATATTGACCGCTATCTTTTCCATTTGCGATGATTTGATGTTTTTCTAAAACCTTTTTTCCAATTTTATTGTAGCGGACCTGATATCCTCTAATTTTTTCTCCAAGAGAATTAAGTTGTAAGCAACTTTCCAATCTATTCAGAGCATCATATATTTTAATGTCTCGAACACCATTTTCATCAATTGTTTCAGTTAATTTAACATATTGACCTAATTGGTTCTGCGTCACTGATTCTTGCAAAAATAGAGTTTCTTTTTTTGGAAAAGAATGTTTTATTCTTTGCTGAACAGAGCCCTGAGAGTCTTCGAGTCTTGTCGCAACGGTTTGCTGCCAAGCATCTTTTTCTTCTATTTTAGTGACAAAATCTGAGTCTAATGAACTAAACCATTCTCGCGTTTCTGTACGCTGACCACAGGCGTCGTAAAACCATTCAATTCGCTTTGTTCCATCTGCTGTTTCATGAAGGGAACGAATTTGACGACCTGCTCCGTCATATTCAAATCGAATGATATGATCTTTTTTTTCATCTGTTATTGTAGAAACAAGATTACCTAGGTAGGAATAATTCAAAGCACGTATTAAAAAGCCCTCTGATAATTTTTCTTCTACACGGCTAATTCTTCCACTCAAATCTCTTATAAAAGAGGTTTTAACGCGACTTTTGTTAGTTTTTTCTTTCAATTCCCCATCTAAGTGATAGACGTAAATTTCTTCTAAACCATTGGGATATTGAATACGGGAAGGTTTTCCCCTTGCCGTATAACTTGTTTTTGTAATGCCTCCTTCCGCATCTTTCATTTCGATGACTTGGTCGGAAATGTCATAAAATTGTTCTAGCTTCAGCTGCACCGGATTGTCATATTCATCTAAAACTGTAGGAAGATGAGTTTTGATTAATCGTCCAAAAGAATCATATTCAAATGCGGTTTCGTTTCCGTAGCTATCGACAGAGGAGATGCAGTGTCCCTCTTCATCAAATTTATCTTGAAAAGGAGATGAAGGAGCTTCAACAATTTCCCCTCGACTATCTTCTGTAGATTTTAGATGCCCCTCTTCATCGTAATGATAACTAACATGATAACGAAGATTGTCGTCAGCATCATAAAAATTTTGTTGAAGAAGCTTTCCCTCGGAAGAATAGGTGTAGCAGATTCGATCTAACAATTTTTCTTGCTCATCTAAGAGATCAAAATATTTATTTTCGACCATTAAAGGTTGAGAAAAGGCTATCCCATCTCGGCAAGATTGAATATTTATAATACGTCGGTGAGTCACTCCTTTCAAGTCAGTAACGGATTCGTTTTGTCCATCATCCAAGATAGTTTGGCAAAGCAATCCTAAATCATCGTAGCAATAAAATGTTCGAGAAATTAGCCCTGCTTGGTTTCCTTGGAGTTTGGCTTCACACCGTTTAGTTTTAAAATCATAATGGTACGTTGTTGTAGCTCCATTATCTTCTCGAACCATCCAAATAAGATCTGGGTGAGCAGGATAATAGCGGTAAACACTGGAATAACTTTCAATTCCATTAAAACTGGGGATACCGTCTGCTTGGATGATCAATGGAATAGAGCAGGAGCCTGATAAATTTCCATAAAGTGTTTCTTGGATGAGTTGACCTTGATCATTATAGCTAAATTGGGTGCAGTGTATAGCTTGTCCCTTTTCGTCCGCCAAGACTCTACTGCTAATCAAAGGAATTTTTAGGTCAGTTTTCCAAAAGAATTTCTCTTGTCTATATAAATCAGATGAGCCAGAGGAAACCTGATATTGCTCTACACTCTGAATCAAATTGTTTGAATAACGATAGATGGTTTTTCTTGCTTGCTGGTCAATAATTTCTGTTAAACCTGGTTGGTAAAAAAAGTAAATACAAGTTCCTTTTTCCTCGTCCAGAACCTGAGCTTTAACTCTACCTATCCTGAAATCCCCTTTGGGGAGATTAACTGTTATATTGTTTACTCTATTAATTCCTTGTGTATAAAATTCATGTTTGTTTCTCGTAGGTTCTGTCCCTTCTAAATGTCCACTTATGACATTGATAGAGTTAACCAAAGGTATTGGAACGGAAGAATCAGTAGCCTCTAATAATGAAATTAGAGAAAAAATAAAAAATATAACAAAACGGATATTATTCATAAAAATCTAATATAATTTTAATTAATATAATGAGAGCATTATAAAAACATTTACATTCTGTTGCAAGTTTTCATTAACTTTGGGGAGAAAACTTAAAAATTAATTTAAATACCAAAAACAGTGAAAAATGCCCTTCAAGAAAATATTAAAGAATTTATTTTCTCTCTATAATCATTACTTTGCTAAAAATTTTGCTAAGCATGAAAAATGAATAAATAAAAAGAGAAGCGGAATGAAGGAACTTTACAAAATTACCTTGAAGAATGATCTAACATTGGAACAAGCCTGGGAAATTTTGGAAGAAAATGCTTTCGAATTAGCCTATGGGGAAGAAGAAGAGAGTAGGGGAATTCTTTATCTTTATTTAAACTCTGAGAATGAGGTTTCCGCTTATCTTTGGATTAAAGAAATTGAAAAGGTACAATTACCTAAAATTGATTGGGAATCACAATGGGCTTTGTATGGTTTAGATTTTAAAAATGGGTCGGTCCACCTTTCTTTTGACAAATTTGGAAGGAAAGCTGAGCCCATTTTACTCAAACCTGGCCCGGGATTTGGAGATTTATCTCATCCAACGACTTTACTTGTTTTAGAACTGATGAGTCAATATTTAATAATACAAAGTGTCATCGATATTGGAAGCGGAAGTGGTGTTTTGTCTTTAGCTGCCCTTGCTCTAGGTGCTTCGTTTGCATATGGGGTGGACATCGATCCAACAGCTATTGAACACGCTCAAGAAAATGCTAAGTTTAATCAAATGGAATCTCACTGTATTTTTATGCTACCAGAAGAATTTCAATTTCATTCTATTACAGTTCCTTTGATTGTGATGAATATGATTTTTTCTGAACAAAAAATTGCCTGGAATACCCTTTCCTCTTTGCATCGCTTACCGGGTTTACGTCTAATTTCCGGAATACGTCAAGAGGAGCGAGACGTCTACTTTGAGCAAACAAAAAACTGGGGGTGGAGATTAAAGGAAGAAAAAGAAAAAGAAGGATGGTTAGGCTTTGTTTTTGAGTGTTAAATTAAAGAAGTGGTAAACTTCAATTTTAATTTAGGGCATTTTAAAAGATTTTTAAGTTCTTTTTGCTGTTTAACTGAAAATAGCACTTTCTTTGTGGAAACGTCGTAATAGTAGACATCGTCAAATTTTGTGCTCTACATCGTTTTTAATTTACGCTATTATTATTTTAATCTTTTTAAATTGACAGTGGCAATGTTCTCATCTTTGCCTAGATTTTATTGATTTCATTATCCATGATTTGCCTGAGGATTTAAATGCCCAAGTCATTTGTCATGAGCAAGATGAGTTAGAAGTGACTAAACTTGAAGTAGATGAGTGATGGCGGTTTGTAGAAAATAAGAAAAAAGATCAGTAGTTATGGCTCGTCTTACATAAAAAAAGTCGCCAAGTGCTTGCTAGGCAAGGTCCTCGAGATAAAAAAACCGCTGAGCTTCTTTTCGCAAAACAGCCTGAATCATTAAAAAAATTCCTCTATTTCAATGATAAATTTAATATCTATTAGAAACCATTCTTTGGAGCCAACATCAGCCAGTTAGCAGGTCAGACAAGCTACATTGAAAGATTTAATTGCACTCTTAAGACAAAGGTGGGCAAGACTTGTAAGGAAAACACTTTCATTTTCTAAAAAGCTAACTAATCCCATTGGGATAATAAAATATTTTATTTGTGATTCCAATGTACAATTGAGAGCCTTACCTATTTAGCACTACCTAAATAAGGATAACAAGAGCTTTATCTATTTAAAAATGGCTCAATGTTTTTATATTAATATTATTTTTTATGTGCAGCAATTGAATGAGATTTTTGGTAAATAAAAAAAGCAGGGTCTTTATTGTAATAAATAAAAGATATTGATATAGTTTTTATTAACTAGTAAGGTGGTTATATGCACTTAACAGGCACTTTCTTAAATTTTTCAGTGAATCAACCAAAATTTTTATCTGATTTTGTTAACAGATCGAAAGACTATTTCAAGTTTGATTTAGCTAACCGTGTGAAGCAAATCGCAAAAGAGATTTTTTCAAAATTTTCTGAGACAATACAAAAAAATAATAATAACAATCATCGTTCCAATCAAAATAGCGTCAAAGGAATTTCGATGCTTTTTTGCGTAACAATAATTTTATTACTTTTTAATTCTTTTTTTCGCCGCTCAGGCTCTTCATTTCCTCCACCTACTCCAAGGATAGGAGATGACATTACACATATAGAAAGACAGCCTAGTGTGTGAAATTAATAAGCGCAGAGCGGCACAGATTTAGATTAAACCCAATAGTTTAAGGATAGCGATTACTCCTACGGGCACGCCTAAAATCCAAAGAAGAGCCATTCTTCCTAATCCCATATTTATTCTCCTGTTTGAAAGTTTTATCCAAATTATTCATGGGTCACATTTCTTGTCATGAACAATTTTTATATTATATAATTGTTATTTATTATATCTAAACTAAAAATAGATTTAAGAGTTATTTCTTTTTTATTTGATAGAATAAAAATAGACGTACATAATTCAAAGTATTTGATCGACAACTAGATAAGCCAAATAATTAGATCAAAAGCGATCGTTGGCTTTTAGTTTTTAGGTTCCGAAGAACAAGAAGAATTTTTTCCGCAAGGGCAACTCTGATCTGAAGTTGATGATGAAGGATAATCCGTAATATAAAATCCTGTCCCTTTAAAATGAAGTCCTACTCCACCTCCAAACTGTCTTTGAAAATTATTTTGTCGACATGAGGGACAAATTTTTAAAGGCTCTTCGCTAATTTTTTGAAAAACTTCTTCTTGATAGCCACAGCTTGTACAACAATAATCGTAATGGGGCATAATAACCTTTGACTGAATAGTCCTGTTGCTAAATTGATTAAGTTTATGCTTAGTTTAAACTTCAGAGTTTATCTAAAGCATTTAGATCACGAAGTGATCAGCTTTCTTTATTTTTTTGGTGATCTCTGAAGGATTTTTTTAACAAGAATATTTAAAATTCATCCCTTTGAGATACAAAGGGATGAATTAGTTAAATGGGTGAGAAGCTTACATCATTCCCATGCCGCCCATACCACCCATGCCGCCCATTCCCATACCACCCATGCCATCCATGCCTGGCATGCCAGCAGGTTGAGATTTAGGTTGGGGTTTATCAGTAATCATTGCAGCTGTTGTAAGTAAGAGTCCTGCAATAGAAGCTGCATTGATTAGCGCGCTTTTGGTGACTAAAACAGGATCTATTACTCCTGCTTTTAACAAATCTTTAAATTCGTCAGTTAAACCATCATATCCATAAGAACCTGTTGCTTCATAAATTTTTTCAGCAATCAAATTTCCTTGTTTCCCACAGTTATTAGCAATAGCTATTGCTGGCGCAAAAGCGGCTTGCTTAATAATAGTTAAGCCTATCGCTTCATCGCCTGTAAGTTGCAATTTTTCAAGGGATTTAACAGCGCGAAGAAGAGCGACTCCACCGCCAGGAACGATTCCTTGCGCAACAGCTGCCCGTGTGGCATGTAATGCGTCTTCCACACGCGCTTTCTTTTCTTTTAATTCTGTTTCAGTCGCTGCTCCGACATTAACAACTGCAACGCCGCCGACCATTTTTGCTAGTCGTTCCTCTAATTTTTCTTTGTCATATTTAGAAGTGCTTGCATTCGCAAGTTCAGCTTTAATTTGAGCAAGGCGGCTTTTCACCTCATTTGGTTGTCCAGCTCCATCAATAATCGTTGTTTCTTCTTTTGAAACCTTAATAGTCTTTGCTCTTCCAAGAACTTCTGGTCCTACTTCATCTAGTTTTAGACCTACTTCTTCTGAAACAACTTTTCCTCCTGTCAAAATGGCAATATCTTGCAACATAGCTTTACGTCGATCCCCAAAACCTGGTGCTTTTACTGCACAAACAGTCATCCCTGCTTTTAGTTTATTGACGACGAGAGTTGCAAGAGCTTCTCCATCAATATCTTCAGCAATAATGAGTAAAGGGCGTGTTCCTTTTTCCATAATTTTTTCTAAAGCAGGAATAATGTCTTTAGCTGCGGATAATTTTTTGTCTGTAATTAGAATATCTGCGTTTGAGAGCTCAACGCTCATTTGTTCTGCATTGGTGATAAAGTAAGGGGAAACGTATCCTTTATCAAATTGCATGCCTTCTACATAATCTACATGTGTTTCAATTCCTTTTGCTTCAGCAACAGTGATAATTCCATCTTTACCCACTCTTTCCATTGCTTCTCCAATAATACGGCCGATCTCGCCATCATTATTGGCAGAAATTGTGGCAATCTGTCTAACTTCTTGGGCTGTATTTACTGGCGTAGAAAGTTGATCTAGAGAGCGAGTTATTGTTTCAACGGCTTGATCTATTCCCCTTTTTAAACTCATTGGATTTGCACCGGCTGCCACGTTTTTGACACCAGCAGAATAAATGGCTTCAGCTAAAACAATGGCTGTTGTTGTTCCATCCCCTGCTACATCAGATGTTTTAGCAGCAACTTGATTAACTAATTGAGCACCCATGTTTTCAAATTTGTCTTTGAGAACAACTTCTTTGGCGACTGTGACACCATCTTTAGTAGAAAGAGGAGAGCCAAATCCTTTGTTAATGACAACGTTGCGCCCTTTTGGGCCTAAAGTGACTTTAACGGCTTTAGCAAGCGTTTTTACACCTTTTAAAATTGATTTTAAGGCTTCTTCGTTAAATTGTAATAATTTTGCCATAAACGGGTCCTTGCATTAAAAAGATTAAGATAAAATTCCTAGAATATCGTTTTCGGATAAGATTAAATAATCTTCATCATTATCTTTAACCTCTGTACCAGCGTAGGCTCCAAAAAGAATGCGATCACCAACTTTAACAGAAAGAGGTTCAAGTTGTCCGCTTTCACTCATTTTACCAGGACCTGCGGCAATGACATGTCCTTCTCTTGGTTTTTCTTGCGCTGAATCAGGAAGAAGAATGCCGCCTTTTGAAGTAGCAGCTTTTGCTCGTTGAACTACAACGCGATCTCCTAAAGGTTTAATTTTAGTCTTAGTTGTCATGTCTATTCTCCTGTTATTTTCATCTGTTTTATTGACTCTGAAAAAAAGCATTTTAGGATTGAAAACGATTTATGTCAAGGAGCTGAAATAAAATTTTAGCAGTTACTTGTTGTAATTGCTAGTTTTGCTAAATGGAAGGGTTCAATAGAGGAGGTAAGAAGCTCTTTTATTCACAAATAAGGCCCGTTCTTTTTCATGAAGAGAGCGTAATTTCCAAAGGATATATTGCTCTTCTTTAATGATTCTAAACACTTCTGCCGTCCCATTGACTTTATTAAACATTTCTTGTCTATGAGAAGATTGATTTAATGCAGCTTGAAACTCTTTGGGATATAAACTTTTTAACATGCCAATAAGTAAATATTGGGTAGAGACAGGTAAATATTTTTTAGGGTTAGTTAAGATTATTAAAACACCCTGACAGTTTTGATGAGCAAAGCGACCAAAAAAAGGGCGATAGTAAAAGGGATGGAAGCGGACGCCTGGAAATTTTTGTTCGTTAAGTTTTTTTGCAAATTTTTCTGCATCAATCCACGGAGCTCCGACAATTTTAAAGGGTAGGGTATAGCCTACACCAATATTAACAAGTTGAAGTTCTCCAAGCAACCCAGTGATAGGATAGTAAAGAGAAGTTTCTGCTTCGGGAATATGAGGGCTAGTTGGGATCCAGATGAGTCCTGTTTCATTAAATGTCATCTCTCTTTTCCACCCTTTCATGGGAATAACTTTGAGTAAACAGTTAATTTTATATTCTCCATTAAAATAAGAGGCTAATTCTCCGATTGTCAGCCCGTGACAATAAGGAATATTAACGTACCCCACAAACGAACGCCATTTTTCTTCTAGTAAGGGCCCATCAATTGTTAAGCCATTAATGGGATTCGGTCTATCGAGAACAATGACTGGAATTTTGAGTTTAGCTGCTTCTTCCATCACATAAAATAGGGTGGAAATGTAGGTGTATGAACGCGAACCGATGTCTTGAATATCATAAATTAAAACGTCGAGATTTTTTAAAGACTCTTGCGTTGGCCGTCTTGTAGATCCGTGTAAACTGTAAATAGGAATCTCTGTTTCATAAGAATCTTTAACAATTTCATCTGCATATTGAATTCCTTGTAAGCCATGCTCTGGAGCAAACAGAGCTTGCAGTTTAAATTCAAAAAAACAGGCATTTTTTTTTAAACAATTGATGGTTGTCTCACCCTCATGATTGATTGCGGTATGATTTGTGACTAATCCTATACGTTTACCTTTGATTAATTCTACGTAAGAAGAATCAAACAGAGAATCGATACCTACTGTAACTTGTGTAAATCCAACAGTCGGAATTACAATAAATATAAAAAAAAGGAATAAAGTTCGTAGGATTTGCATAAGTAAACAATCTATTGATTAAAAAACTCAAAATTATAGCAAATCTCAAGAAAAAACATACAAATTTGAACATTTAACATTTGCCATTTTAAATTCTCAATCAAATTCTTGATATTTGTCGGTTGTATACATCAGTTTCACTACAAATTTTCAGGTAATGGGTTAAGAAGCCTATTAGAAATAGTTCAGTATACGAAACACTTTTTTTAAAGAGATAAGTTTGTTATAAAGAGCGCTTGGTTTTGCGTTGCAAAAGGGTCAATTAATCCTCTATCAAACCTGAGTTAGAACATGAAAAAGTCTTCTTTGATTGAAAATGCCTTATTTCAAATTCATTCAGTCAAAGGAAAAAAACTTTCATTACAAGAAAGGCAAGATCTGGCGATTTCGTTAGCAGCTAAAATGCTAAAAGAGGCGCAATATATTCAAACAAAAGCTGAAAAAAGGCAACAAGCAGAACTTGCTGGAATGATGAACGATCCCGGTGGTAAGATTTTTACAACCGCCTTAACAGACCAGTGTTTTAGAAGTCTTCAAAATAGTAGGGTGGCTGATCAACTTGCGCAAGTCATTCACAAATATGGAATCCCCCTCTACTTATCGGATAAAAAACGACTAGCCTTAAAAGCTTTTAGCCTAGTTGGTAAAATTCTCTCTTCTTTAGCAGTTCCTATTACTATTCGACTGATTCAGAAAGAAACAAGGCATATTATTTTACCAGGAGAGCCTCAAACGTTTGCTAAACACATGAAAAAGAGGTGTCAAGAGGGAGTAAGAATTAATCTTAATCATCTAGGTGAAGCCATTTTAGGAGAAGATGAAGCCAGGCGTCGTTTGCAAATTTATCTGGATGATTTAGCAAATCCTTTGATCGAGTATATTTCTATTAAAATTTCTACTATTTATAGCCAAATCCATTTACTGGCTTGGGAAGAAACGTTAGAAATTTTATCTGAAAGACTGCGTTTATTGTATCGAGCAGCAATTAAAAATAAATATAGACGAGCAACGGGTGAAGTCATATCGAAATTTGTTAATTTAGATATGGAAGAATATCGAGACTTAAACCTAACAGTCGCGCTTTTTAAAAAAGTTTTAGATGAGCCTGAGTTTTTTCAATATCAAGCCGGAATTGTTTTGCAAAGCTATTTACCCGATTCTTATTTAATTCAACAAGAGCTAACGCAGTGGGCGATGCAAAGAGTTAATCGGATGGGAGCTCCTATCAAAATCCGCCTTGTAAAAGGTGCTAATTTAGCGATGGAGCAATTTGAATCCGCTGTTCGTTTATGGCCACAGGCTCCTTACACAACTAAAGCAGATGTAGATGCAAATTATAAACGAATGGTCACGTATGGATGCAAGTTTCAACGTGCTCAGGCAGCTCATTTAGGGATTGCTAGTCATAATTTATTTGATATCGCTTATGCTTTATTACTCCGTTCTGAAAATCAAATTGAAAAAGAAGTCTGCTTTGAAATGCTGGAGGGAATGGCTGATCATATTCGACGAGTTGTTCAAACTTTAGCAGATGACATGCTTCTTTACTGCCCAACTGCCACTAAAGAAGAATTTCAAAGCGTCGTTGCTTATCTTGTCAGACGTTTAGATGAAAATACAGCTCCTGAAAACTTCTTACGACATGCTTTTGATTTAAGGCCTGGCACTGATGATTGGAATAATCAAGTTCATTTGTTTAAACAAGCTTGTCAAAATTATGAACAAGTTTCCGATCAACCTAGGCGTTTACAAAATAGATTGCATAAAGATCATTTGCTCAATCAACGAAAATGTTTCCAAAATGTGGCAGATACTGACTGGTCATTATCTCACAACCGTCAATGGGCGAAAATAATTATTGAGCAATGGAAAAATAAAAAACATCCAGATGTTCCTTTAGTCATTAATGGCTTCCACTATACTTCAGAAAATCGCTGGGGAATTGGAGAAGATCCCTCTTTTCCTGGAAAAATTTTGTACCGCTATGCGTTAGCTTCCAAAGCACACATTAAAGAAGCTTTAAACGCTGCTCAAAATGCTTATTTAAAATGGTCTGCGACAACTCCGCAAGAAAGGGCCAATTTATTAATAAAAATAGCGCAAGGTTTAGAGCTACATCGTGCTGATTTGATTGGAGCTATGATTGCTGATACGGCTAAAACATTGATTGAAGCAGATATAGAAGTTTCCGAAGCAATCGATTTTGCTAATTATTATCGCTCCAATTTATTAGAATGGATGTCTTTGGAGGATGTCAAGTGGAGTGCTAAAGGTGTTGTTGTCATTGCTCCTCCTTGGAATTTTCCATGTTCGATAGCAGCTGGCGGTGTTTTAGCAGCATTAGTTACTGATAATACGGTAATTTTAAAACCTGCTGTTGAGTCTGTTTTAGTCTGTTGGCATTTAGCTCAAATTTTTTGGGAGGCGGGAATTAGCCAGCAAGTGTTACAATTTGTTGTTTGCGAAGATGAACCTGTGGGAAGCGCCTTAATTCAAGATTCTCGAGTGAATGCAGTTGTCTTAACTGGTGCGACGGAAACTGCAAAACTTTTTTTACGCTTAAGGGCAAATTTGGATTTAATGGCTGAAACGGGTGGTAAAAACACAATGATTATAACCTCTATGGCTGATCGTGATTTAGCGATTAAAGATTTGGTTCAATCGGCGTTTAGTCATGCAGGACAAAAATGTAGCGCATGTAGTTTGGCTATTGTAGAAGCAGAGATTTATGATAATCTTCACTTTCGTCAGCAGTTAAAAGATTCTGTAGAAAGTTTATCGATCGGTTCCCCGTGGAAATTAAAATCTAAAGTTAATCCTTTAATTCGTGAAGCTAACCCCAATCTGTTACGTGGTTTAACGCAGTTAGAGGAAGGGGAAGAATGGCTTGTACAGCCTAAGCAAGATTCTCAAAATCCTTATCTTTGGAGTCCGGGAATTAAGCTTGGTGTGAAACCAGGGAATTTTACCTATAATACAGAGTTATTTGGGCCTGTTTTGGGGCTTGTAAGAGCAGAAAATTTCGATGAAGCCTTACACATGATGAATCAAACAGGCTACGGTTTAACTGCAGGTATTCATACCCTAGATGAAAGAGAGCAGAAGCAATGGTTTCAAAAAATAGAGGCAGGGAACTGCTATATTAATAGAACTATGACAGGAGCCATTGTTGAAAGACAACCATTTGGAGGGTGTAAAGAAAGCGGTTTTGGAAAAGGATCGAAAGCTGGAGGTCCTAATTATCTAGTGCAGTTTATGCAACCTTCTCAAAAAAACTTACCTACAGAGCAAAAAGAATTAAAAGAAATACCTCTGGCATTTCTAAAAAATGTTCAGAGACTAAAGTATTTGAGTTCCGAAGAATATGAAATTTTTAGTTTAAGTATGAAAAATTATGCTTTCTATTATGATTTATATTTTTCTCGATCCCATGATCCTTGTTTAGTTAGAGGGCAAGATAATTTACAAACTTATCGCCCGCATAATCAAATTTCGGTTAGGGTACAATCACCTGATCGTTTAATAGACTTATTACGTTTGATAGCAGCCTCTATTATTTGTTCTACCCCTTTAATGTTGAGTACAGATAATCAAGAGACTTACCAAAAATTCCAGTCTTTACGTTTACCTCCTTTCATTTCTTTTAAATTGGAGCCTGAATCGACCTTTATCGAAAGATTAGAGCGAGGTGAGATCAAAAGAATGCGTGTGTTAAGCCCTTTCTCTAAATCTTTAGAAAATACTTTAGCGAATGCAGCTTGTCATTTAAATAGAGGGGAAGTAATGGCCAATGGACGATTAGAACTTCTTCATTTTTTAAGAGAAGTAAGTTTAAGTTTTGATTATCACAGGTATGGAAACCTTGCCGAGCGAGAAAAAGAATATAGACATCCATTGCCCGGTCATAAAGGAAAAACCTGTTTACCTTGTGGAGCTTGTTGTTGTGATGGATAATTTATTTAATTTAAATAAAGAGCAAAAAGACGCTGTGACAACCTTAGAAGGTCCGGTATTAGTATTAGCGGGGGCGGGATCTGGAAAAACGCGCGTTGTTACCTCTAGAATTGTTAATTTGATAGAAAATGGAATTTCTCCTTCTAATATTTTAGGAGTAACATTTACAAACAAAGCCGCTCAAGAAATGAGAGAACGCGTTTGTAAGTTGACTCAACATCATGTTCTCATTTGTACATTTCATAGTTTAGGAGCAAAAATTTTACGGGAAAGCATTCATGTATTGGGATATCAACGTGATTTTACAATTTATGACGAAGAAGATGTTAATAAATTAGTCAAAGCCTGTTTAATGGAACTGAGTTGGCAAGACAAAAAAGTAGATGCCAAGCCTTTTCGCCAAATGATCTCTCAAGCGAAAAATATGTTGCAACAACCTAATCCACACTATGATAAAGAGGTAACTCCTGATTTTGATGAAGCCTTTCCTCATGTCTATGCACTTTATCAAAAAAAGCTTCAAGAG
The DNA here is from genome assembly GCF_001950615.1 of Candidatus Protochlamydia sp. W-9. Lineage (NCBI taxonomy): Bacteria > Pseudomonadati > Chlamydiota > Chlamydiia > Parachlamydiales > Parachlamydiaceae > Candidatus Protochlamydia > Candidatus Protochlamydia sp. W-9. Next base: position 7,812 of record NZ_BCPZ01000278.1, on the reverse strand, counting down.
TATCAAGCAGTTGATTTTGATGATCTCCTTTTTTTAACAGCTAAAATTTGGCGTGAATATCCCTCAGTTCTTAATTATTACCAAGATCGCTGGCCCTTTGTTTTAATTGATGAATATCAAGATACTAATGCTGTGCAATACACCATGACGACCTTACTTGTAGAAAAAAGACGTAATTTATTCGTTGTCGGTGATCCTGATCAATCTATTTACTCTTGGAGAGGAGCGAATGTCCAAAATATTTTAAATTTTGAGCGAGATTATCCAGGTGCTAAAGTTATCCAATTAGAACAAAACTATCGTAGCCGTACCAATATTTTAAATGCTGCTAACGCTTTAATCAGTCATAATACGAATCGTTTTGAGAAAGAATTATGGAGTGAACTGGGCGCTGGTGAGAAAGTTAAACTCTTTATTGGAGATGATGATCGAGCTGAAGCTGAATTTGTGGCTTCGCAGATTTCTTATCATCACAAAGAACATCAAATCTTACTCAGTGAAATGGTTATTTTTTATCGAACGAATGCCCAATCAAGGGTTTTTGAAGACTACTTGCTTTATCGTGGAATACCCTATGTCATTGTGGGTGGGATCTCTTTTTATCAAAGGCGTGAAATTAAAGATATTTTGGCATTTTTGCGTTTTGCTCAATCGGGTGCAGATTTTGTAGCCTTTGCTCGAACAATTAATTTACCTAAAAGAGGCCTAGGAGAAACAACAATTGAAAAAATTCGGCAGAGCGCTAATGAAGAAAGAATGACGATTTACGCTTTTTGCGAGGCATTATTAAAAAATACTCCCATGAAATCTATTGTTCGATTAACAGCCAAGCAGAGAGAAGGTTTAACCGAGTATTTAGCAATTGTCCAAGAACTACGTACTTTAAGTAAAGCTGGATCTGTACGAGAACTTGTTTTAGCAGCGATTGAAAAAACAAAATATTTGAACTATTTGATGGAAGATAAAGAGTCCTACGAAGACCGTAGAGAGAACTTGGATGAATTGATTACTAAAGCTGTTGAATGGGAAATTTCTGCGACAGATCCTTCATTAGAAGCCTTTTTAGAAGAACTTTCTCTAAAATCTAGTTTAGATGAAGCTAATCAAGCTGTCGAACGTTTAAGTTTGATGACTATCCACAATGGCAAAGGTCTTGAATTTACTACTACATTTTTAGTTGGGCTAGAAGAAGATTTATTTCCTCATGTGAATTCTAAAAATAACCGTGAAGATGTGGAAGAAGAACGGCGTCTTTGTTATGTAGGTATTACAAGAGCAAAAGAATATCTTTATTTGAGCTTCTGCCATACCAGATATTTATGGGGAAATCTTCGCTTTCAAAGGCCAAGTCGATTTCTTAAAGAGCTGCCCTCAGAATATCTAGAAAAATGTCAACAATCCCAAATAATTTCTAAGCATGCTTTACAAAATCAGCAAAAAGAACGTGTTTCGTATGTGGAAAAACCGCTTCCTAGCGGCGAAATTTTTGCTCCCAGCGATACAATTTTTCATAAAGATTTTGGAATTGGGCAAATCAAGGAGGCTTACGAAGGCTCGATGGGATTGACATATAAAATTTTTTTTACAAAAGACAATAGTGTCAAAACTCTTGTGGCAAAATATGCCGTTTTAAACAGAGTATAACTATTAAGCTGTTACAAACAGAGGAATTATTGTTAGGGAAATGGAGTTAAAAACAAAACAGCTTATTTTGAGGCAATTTACAATTGATGATCTCTACCTTTTTTGCCTGGTTGGTGGCAGATCTAGAAGTTATGCAGTTTTCGCTGATTGACCCTCTAGCAAAAGAAAAGACTCAAGTTTATTTGCAAAAGCGAATACTCGATCATGATACTCAATATGGGTATGGTCTATATGCCGTTGAGAAAAGAGATTGTCAATTCGTCGGATTTGTGGGGTTAACTAACCAATCCCATTGATCAAGAACAATTAATAGAACTAAGGTATCGCTTTCACCCTACTTATTGGGGCAGAGGATTTGCAACAGAAGCCGCATTGGCTGCGGGCCAATATGCATTTGATCAATTAGGAATTAAAAAATTAATCTCGATTATTGATTTTCAAAACTTTCGTAGCCTTGGAATTGCTAAGCGAGCGGGATAGCTTTTTGGAAGAAAATCATTTTTCATGGACTGCCTATGCATATTTATAGCATGACTAGTCGATGTTAGTTCAACATCGACTAGTCATTAAAATGCTCATCAGTTGTCATAAAGGTTATTGCTGATAAAAATTATCTGAGGGATTGGTGTATTGATTGGTTCGGGAGTCAAAATTTTGTGTTGTACTATATGGGTAAGCTGATTGGTTTGAGTAACCTTTATTTGAAGGCTGTGCACAATAATTGTTCCCATCTCCTTGAGGCGCCCTTTTATAATATCCTTCCCGATAAGTAGGAGCTATGCAATTACTATTTTTTTCATATTGAGGGTGATCTGTGGAACGATCAGTCGCATCATAGCCTATTCCACGTAGACCTGGATGCCTTTGGTCATAAGCGTCCGATTGTGTTTCTCCATTATAAAAAGCTTGCTTATCATAACGCCAGTTTTCTTTATAATCCCAATTTCCTAAGTTTACATTTTTCTCATAAAGAGTTTTATCTTCATTACGATCTGCAAAAGCAATTTCTTCTCGCTCATAACGTGGAATGTTTTGGGGCGCTGAAGAAGCATTAGAATTTTGTGAGTTAGGGACATTCGTGGAAGGTAAAGAATTCCCGTAAAGAGAAGTTATCGTTACTAAGGTTAGTTGTAAACCAATATAAAAAATTTTCTTAGAAAAATAAGCGATGTGCATAAAACCCCCAAATGATCACGTTTATAAAAACTTTTTTTTGCCTACTAAATACGAATATGTCAAATAAAAATTTTACAGTGTAGCAATTTCTCTTCATTTAAAAATAATGTAATGAGCTGCATCGTGGAAAACTACCCATTAGTCTTACAAACTTTTCTCGGTTTTGTAATTTTTAATATGCGCATGGGGCTAAAAAAAGTATGAAGTAAACTAAAGTGTAACTAGTTAAAACTAGAGAAAAACTTTTTTATGGCTAAACAAATAATTAAATTTGTCTCGTTTTAATATAATTAATAAGACTTGGTATTGATTAATTTTGGCAGACCGTGGCAAAATTTCCTAAATTTAAAACCTTGGGGTACCGGTTCTAAAACTTTAGAATAAATGTGGTAAAAAACATTTTTAGATCATTGCTTTTAAACAGATGTTTTGATTCTTTTTTGTTAGCACTTTTTTATATTCAAATATCGCTTTCTAAGCATTTATAATTATAAAAGTATATTTCATAAACTTAATTTTTTGAACAAGAGGAATAAAGAGGGTCTGAATGCCTTTCCTTTGAGTTGTGGATTTATATCTTAATTAGTGATAAAGTTTATTTTTGTTGATATGTGAAAATGTTTTAAACTAAATAATAAAATAAATTTTTTTAAAATTAACATATATGCAAATTTAATAAAAATGATTCATTAAATATAGTTCCATTTTATAAAAATAATTATAAAATGACGGAGTAATACATATGAACTTTTCAGAATTTCCTTTTAGGCAAAATTATTCTTCTAATCCACCACAACGAACTTATTCAAATCCTGATAGCATTGAACACATAAAATCTCATTACGGGATAGAATGGGATTATCCTGAGCCGAATATTAAAATTTACACAATGTATTATGGGCGAGAAGTTTGTAAAAATAATCAAGGTGCAACTTCCATAGATCCTGTCGCTGCAAAACTTTATAGCACCGTAAAGAAAGTTTACGAATTTTTTGAGGATGTTTTTGGATTAAGAGGAATTGAGGGTCAAGGTACTATTACAGACCTTTACATCAATTGGCAAGAAAAGAATGCTCTGTGGAGTTGCCCTACTTTAAATATCAATGAAATATGTCGGTTTAATTTTAATGATAACTTTGCAGTAATAGAAGAAATTGTCGCTCATGAATATTTTCACGCTGTCATTTACAACAAACTTAATTATCAGGGGCAATCAGGTGCATTGAATGAATCGTTAGCGGATGTATTTGGAATCGCTTTTAAACACTGGTTGATCGATGAAAAAAATTTACAAAGTCCTAAAACGTGGTGGATTGGAAGCCTTCGCGATTTATCTATTCCATCTAAAATACCTCGAAATTACAAAGTAACCCTTAATGAACATAATTTTCCTATATATGTAAAAGAAAATGATTATGGCTATGTACATAATAATAGCTGTATTCCAAGTTATGCTTTTTATCTAGCAAACCAATTAGAAGGTGGTAGAACATGGGGAATCATTGCCCAAATTTGGTTTAAAGCTGCTCAGGACACGACATTAAAAAGCGATGAAACTTTTGCATCATTTGCTCACAGAACTATCAGGAAAGCTAGTGAATTTGGAATGTCACGTATCATTTTTCAAGCCTGGTCAGACGTAGGTGTTTTATTCACACCTCAAATACCAACGATGAGTTCGTAAGTTTTAAAATATTTAATTTCAAATCCGCATAATTAAGCGTTATTTTTATTAAAATGAGAATTTCATTAGTGTGTAGGTAACACTCATACAAGAAAAAAATTAAGTGAATAATTTTACATAAAATAAACTCATTTAAAGGCTCCCTAGATTTTATTTATATTCACAAAAAATATTAGCTTAGGAAAGCTAAGGTCGCAATATATGCTGGATTCCAAATTGTTTTTTCATTGATGTGAAATTGTGAAAAATAAGCAGAGACTGCTTCCCCATCTTCACTATCAATCTCATTCATTTTATTTGCCTTGTCTTGCTCACAAAGTTCAGCAAGTTGCTCATAAATGGATTGATGCGATTCAAACTCAATTTTATTTAAATGAGAGTCGATAGTGATAAATTGCGAATCATTGGGGTTTAAATTTAGGCTATAAAAGGCCCGTAATTTTTCAATATGAGATGTACTGAGTTGTGATTTAACTGCGTTCATCCAAAATGGACTAGCCATTAAAATGTTTGTTTGTTGTTCAAGTGTTGACGTTTTCCTTAAAATACGTTCTTTAGCTATTTGAATATTTTGCTCAGATAAGCACGCCATCCTTTCATAAAGCATAGAATTTGTTTCAACCGGTAATTCTAAAGCGCCTTTTAAATGAATTTGATAGCACAGATGAACCTCGATAGGATCGGTCATTCTTTGGGAAGCAGATGTTTTTTGCGCAATCTTAAATAGTTTATTTAATCTGGCTAAACCAATAATTAATGTTTTTAATTCCTCAGGGCTTAAATTTTGACTCTGGCATAATCGCATATGAAGCATCAGCTCATTCACACTTGTTGCCATACGATCTCCACATGTACTTGTCGCATCGGCCAAAATTTGATAAGCCACTTGCAAATGATCTAAATTATTTTCGTTTGCCATCCAATCGAGAAAAGAAGAAATTTTTTCTTTAGCGGCTTGTGGATTGGAGATATAAAAAGGAGTGCTTTTTACCCTTGAAAACCAATTTAAAAGATTGTTTTTGGCTGTTTGAGGTAAATTAGACAGTAATTTGGTTTGGCAGTTTTTATTACACCATTCTTTTAAGATTGATTCAAAGTTTAGAAAAATTTGATTAGCCTGATTATTATGAAAGCTATGGGTATAGACTGATACATGAAATCTTGGCCCTTGATAGTTTGATTGGCTTGTCCTTCGATTTAATTGATTAAGTATTTCTCGACTTAAAGGATTGGATTCTAAATAAATTTCGCATTCGGATGATAGATGGAAAAGGCATTCAGGAATAGTTTCAAAATTATTTCCAGTTAGGTTTAGATTTCGAAGGTTTGTTAAGTTCATAAATGTTTCAGGTAATGTTTGAAGTTGATTGTAGTTAAGATGAAGTTCGGTAAGATTGATTAAATTTGAAAATGTTTCAGGCAATATTTGAATTTGATTATTATACAAATAAAGACATTGAAGTTTTGTTAGGTTTCCGAAAGACGCTGGGAGTGACTGAAATTGATTATTTGCAAGATTTAGGTAGTTAATTTGATTTAAATTTCCAAAAGAATCAGGCAATGATTGAAGATTGTTATTATTCAGATTAAGCGTTTGAAGATCGATCAGATTTGTAAGCGACCCAGGTAAAGATTGAAGCTGGTTATAGGCAATTTGAAGTTTTTTAAGTTGAGTTAAATTTCCAAGAGAATGGGGTAGGACTTGAAGTTGATTATTTGTAAGGTTTAGGACGTGGAGCCGATTTAAATTTCCAAAAGAGTCAGGCAATGTTTGGAGATTGTTATTATTTAGATCAAGCGTTTGAAGATTGATCAGATTTGTAAACAACTCGGGTAACGATTGAAGTTGATTATAAGCAATTTGAAGTTTTTTAAGTTGGACCAATTTTCCAAAAGAAGTAGGGAGCAATTCGAGTTTGTTATTGTTAAGGTAAAGTTTAGTCAGGTTTGTTAGATTTCCAAAAGAATGAGGTAATGTCTGAAGTTGGTTGTTTGCCAGATTTAGTTTGTTAAGTTGGTTTAAATTTCCAAAGGAAATAGGGAGCAATTCGAGTTTGTTATTGTATAAATACAGACATTGAAGATTTGTTAGGTTTCCGAAAGAATCTGGCAGTGACTGAAGTTGATTATTTATAAGATTTAGGAAAAAAAGATTTATTAGATTTCCAAAAGAACTAGGCAATAATTGAATGTTCTTTTCTGCTAGGCTGATCATACTAGTATCGTGAATTTCAAAAATTCTACAAAATTGTGCTAGTGCGTCATCTAATAATATAGTTTCCGACCTCGGAATAATCTGATCCATAAGTTCACTGCAAAAGTTAGGTGTAGGACTGGATACCTGAAATTTAGGTCCCTGATAATTTGTTTGATTCACTCTTTGATTTAATTGGTCGAGTATATTTTGGCTTAAAGGATTTTCTTGTAAATTAATGTCACAGGCGGGGGATAAACGGAAAAGGCAATCTGGAATCTCGTTGAACTGATTATTACAAAGATTAAGAGATCGAAGATTCTTTAAGTTTCCGAAAGAATTGGGTAGGATTTGAAGTTGGTTATTTGTAAGATCTAGATGGTTAAGTTGATTTAAATTTCCAAAAGAACTAGGCAATATGTGAAGGTTCTTTTCTGCTAGGTTGATAATCCTTGTATTGTAAATTTCAAAAATTTTGCAAAATTGTGCTAATTCGCTATCCAAGGTCGTTAGATAAGCATCCGTTTTCATTAAAGAACTAAGCGGTAATGGGGGAATTAAATTTGTACTTGGTAAAATTACATCCGATCTTGGACGTATCATAACATTCTTAGAAATGACACTTTTTTTTCGATCCCATACAATCCTTCTCCACTGTGATCGAAGCTGATTTTTATCGAAACAGTCAAATATTAAATGTAACAAAGATTGAAAAATTGTTTTGCATAATAAATGAATCCGGCTAGAAAACTTTAAAGTTTTGTTGGATTGTTGGTAATCATGATTGTCTGAAAAGGCTATGAGAGTAGTAGGATTAAGATTGTGATTAACGCTATTCAAAATTTCCATCCAAATTAGTTGAATGATTTATAAATTATTTATTTAAAAAAACAAAAAAATACACATGCGAAATTTTTACAAATTAATTTGTAATTAAAAATTAATCGTTTAAAATATAAAAAGTAACAAATGTCAGACGTTCTCTCTGTATATCCAAGACCCTTCTAGTTTCGTTAGAGTTGTTGTGATAAAAAAGAGATTTTCTAGCAAACAGGCATAATAGCTGCTACTTGCATTCAAATATTTGAAATAAGATTTTAAAGATAGGTTTTTT
>NZ_BCPZ01000277.1:0-10242 GCF_001950615.1 Candidatus Protochlamydia sp. W-9 | reverse complement strand
GTTTTAATCTTTTAATTCCTCTTTAGAATCTAACTTATCACCAATTCTATGTGATACAGTGTTAGAGTTTGTTGCAGTTTATGTAGAAATAAGTATAATATTTCTTTTTTTATCCGCTATTTATTATTTTTGAACTGACATGCACTAAACGGAAATAATTATGAGTTCGAACATTGAACTTGTCGCAGACGGTATTTTATTTAGTAATTTCTATTTAAACTCTATCTTCTTGAAGGAAATTATCAAAAATTGTGCAAGCATTTTAACTTGTACCTTTGGAATTCTTGAGATTTGTAATCTTTATCAAATCTCAAAAGGCCGACATTTATTAAATGCTTTATTTTCTACTAATATAGGAATATCTAAAATTCACATTTTCAGTATCATTTGCAGTAAAATTTCTCTTATTTTGAGTGCTGTAGCCTCTCGCCCGGGATTCGCTTTGATTACGGAAGTTTCCTATTATTTTTTTTCTCCTCTTCAAATGGAAGTTTACTTTGGTCCTAATACAATTTTTGAAGTTAATCCTTGGCATCCTCGCCATGTGATTAGCATTTTAGCTGTTTGCTTTGCTTGTCCTATCCTTCTTCAACTTTTCTATCAATCTTTTCGTCGGATTAATCTATTCATTAATAAATATTTTCAATGTCAAATGACAGAAACCTCTTCAACGAGAAGATTGACTGATGCAAAAGAAACTTTCATTTGGTTTTTCAATTTTTTAGCCAGCAGACCTATTTTGCATATCGGCAACCAATGTGCACAATTTCTTTTGTAATACAAAAAATTTTCGTTGATAAAATCACGTTTCTTATACAAATTTTATAGTTGTTAAGAGCTAAAAAATGTTTCTTTAGACAGAAAACAGATAGATTGCAGAAAGGAAACAAAAACAATTTTAAATTTCCCCTTAAAGAGATGGCAAAAAATTCACATATTAGAATTTTAAAAAATTAGCTCTTTAAGGGAAAATTTCAACTCATTAAAAATCAAAAGAGTTTATCATTCATTTACCTTTGTTGAAGATTCATGAGATGTGCTTTTTGCAGCAGACTTCTTTGCAGCAGGAAGCTTCTTAGTTGTTGAGCTAACAGATTTTTTAGGTTTTGGAACAGCTTTGGCAGCTGTTTTTATCTTCGCTTTTCTTATGGATTTGCGAGGATTAGCTAGGGGAATTTGTGAATTTTCCCCCTCATCATTTTTTTTTGCATACGAAAAAAGCTGGCGAAGTAATGGAAATAAAGGCTTGTAAGCATCCTTAATGAGTTGATTACCCGACTTCGGTGCTAATAATAAAGCTGTTGTCAATCCGACAAAGCCCCCAGCCAGGCTTCCTAAAAGGATCTTTTTATTCATAGGAACCATCCTTGATCTTTACTTGCTAGAATTTATCGTTTTTTGTTAATACCTTGCCAAACACGATAACCTAAAGCAGCCCAATCCATTAAATCATCCATACGATGTTTAGCTTGACTGGTAAAATTTTCGGTTTTTTCTTCTGCTGCATCAGTCCACTCATGGACTATGCCCTTTGCCAGCTCAAGCCATTTGTTGGTCTTCGAATACGCAGTTGTGGCCATTTTTTTTCCATTTTTGGAAAACTGATCTGCCATACCACGAGTTTTATCACTCACTTTTTCATATCCTTCGACAATATCATCTCTCAGCTCACTACCAGATTTAGGAGCAAGCAAAAGCCCTACCACAGCACCTAATATTCCGCCAATAACCCCGCCCATCATTAAATCTTTTGTGCAGGTTTCCTCTTCCTCTTCCTGTTCACATCCCATCATTTTTTTTACTCCGCAATATAAACATTTAGCTTTATCCGCTAATTCGTTGGAATGGGATCCAAAAGATTTCATGGCGGATCTAGTTTTTTTGGAAATATTATCTGCAATATCATGAGACTGATCTGATACATCGCTGTAAAAATCACTCATCTCTTGACGTAACCTTTTTCCTGCTTTTGGCGCTGTAAGAAGTGCAGTTACACCACCTAGTAAACTACCAATTACAGCTCCTGCGAAAAAATCTTTTGTATGGGTTGTTTTTGAAGTCATCGATTATCTCCTTTTCTTTAGATTTTGCCATAGGCGGCAGCCTTGGCTTGCTAATTCAAGAATTTCTGCGACTAATGGTAACTCGGGGCTTTCATCCCTATTTTTTTTGAAAGGTAATTCTTCACTTGTTTCGTTTCTAAAAGAAGAACGTAAGAATTCTTTTGCACGGCCACTATAGAAACGAAGCGTCTTTTGTCTAAAAGCCTCTGCTTTATATTCTAAAGCTTCTCCAATATTTTCCAACGATTGAAACAAGGGACCAAATGCCTCAATTTTATGCTTTAAATCCAAACTAATTTGATTTGTATTTTCAATCGTTTTTTTTGCCTCTTCTTTTATACCATCTAATTGTTGACGAACATCAATAATTAAATGATTAAGTTGATTTAACATAATACGCGCCGATTTACACAAGCATACAAGATAAATCACCAAAAAAATAAAAGCTATAGCTATCGCTGCTACACTTATTTCAATAACCATAATTTTCTCCAAATCTTGATTCTTTCAAAATCACCGAAAATATCTGATTTTTGTCTAGCGAAGAGCTCTTCTCCAGCTTAAAAGTCAAAGAACAACTTTCGCATTTGCTAGTCGATAAATTTACTATGATCATTTTACATAAGAATGTAAATAGAATTTTCCATCTAAATTAAATTCATGGTTATTATATTTGTTTAATTAAAAAAGCTACGTAAACCAAATTAAACGCATAATAACAAATAATTATTTTATTTTTCAAAAAATAACTATCCGTATTGTTACGTTAATCCTTGCTAATTATTGATCCAAATATAGGCTTTCTAACTTTTAAGGAATCTAAACAACCTCTTGAAATGTGCCAAGAGAAAATTTTATTATTTTTTAAAGAGCTTCTACCTTATTATTACTGCTTTACGACTCAGGTCAAAGGATCACAACACAAAAAATAAACTTCTCATCATTTGTTTTGATTTCCTGTGTCTATCATGTAAAATAAAACTTATTAAAAAATTTGTTAGGACATTATCAAATGAGCCAACGTTTTAATTTTGACCCCAGCTTTTTACAACCTGATTCGATAGAAAAAGCAACTATCATTCAAAAAGAACTTGCCAACCGCATTTGTTTAGAAGATGAATTTAACACCCCAGAGTTTTTCGGAGGCATGGATGTTAGCAATAATCTTTTCGATCCTAAACAAATCATTTATGCAACAGCCATACTTTTAGACTCTAAAATGTTATCTGTCCAATTTCATAACAGTGTATCCCAAAGGCAAACCTTCCCCTATATTCCTGGATTTTTAGGTTTCAGAGAAGCTCCTGCACTTATTGATGCATTGGGAAATCTTCCAAAACTTCCAGACATGATTTTTGTGGATGGTCAAGGAATATCTCATCCTCGAAGGTTGGGTATTGCGAGTCATATTGGAGTGTTAGTCAATATTCCTACAATAGGAGTTGCTAAAAATATTCTTTTTGGAGAACCGAAAAAAGACTTAGGTTCCTGTGTGGGTGATTATGTTTTTTTGTATGCTTATGGGAAAGAAATTGGAGCCCTCGTGCGAACTAAGCTTCGCTGCAAACCACTCATTATTTCTACAGGCCATCGCGTATCTTTAAGAACAGCTATTGAATATGTATTAAGCTGTGTAAAAGGATATCGTTTGCCTGAACCAACTAGGCAAGCTCACTTAGCTGCTAATGCTTTTAGAAAACAAAGCCAAGCAGGTAATTAATATTTTCTCTTATCCCTTATATTTAAAATAATTTTTATTCATTTGGCGTTGTGGGCATTAAATTTGTATGCGATAAATAATCTGATTTTTTTAAAAAAAACAAACGATTATCATCAATAACTTCTTTAGACAAGCTGATAATACCAATCAAGTTAGTAAACAACATCAAGGAAATTGCGATATCGGCAAGCCTCCAAATCAAATCAACATGAATTAGAGCTCCGATGGGAATAAAAACAATATAAATATACTTAAAATAGCCTGCATATTTACTTCCCCACAAAAAATCTACAGCTTTTTCTGCACAATATGCCCAAGCTAGAATAGTCGTATAAGCAAATAAAATCAGGGCAGTAATTACGATAAATGCTCCAATCGAGCTTCCTAAGCCTACTTGAAAAGCGTGGGTAACCATATTGGTGCTCTGTAATCCCTCCACTTGCCAAGCTCCTGTCACAATCAAAGTTAGCCCTGTCGCTGTACAAACAATCATTACTAAAAAAGAAGCAACTAGAGTAACCACTCCATCCACAATAGGATTAGTCGTACGAGCACTTGATTGCAAAATTGGCACAATTCCTGTTCCGGCATCAGTTGCAAAAACTCCCCGATCAAATCCTGTAGAGATAGCTTTAACAACACTAAATCCCATTACTCCTCCAAAAGCAGATTGCGGAACAAACGCAGCTTTTATCATGAGTTCGAAAGCAGGCATCACTTGATCGGCATGAAGCCAAAGAATAACAAATGCTGTTCCTAAATAAAGGGCTGCCTTAATAGGAACAATAATTGAAGCAAGCTTGGCAACTCTTTGCACTCCCCCTACTAAAACAACACCAACAAATAAAGCAATAAATAAGCTACAAATAAAAGGATCTAAACCTAATTTTATCAATGGAAGTGTTGCTGAATTGATTTGTGCAAAATTTCCTACTGTTAAAGCACCAAAAATGGTAAATAGACTAAACAACGTTCCTAATACTTTCATATTAAGGCCGTCGGTTAAATAGTACATAGGCCCCCCTACATACTCACCGTTAGAGTTAAGTTTTCGATATTTAACACCTAAAACACAACTAACATACTGAATGGAGGCACCTAAAAAAGCCATAATCCACATCCAAACAAGGGCACCCGGACCACCTGTTGAAATAGCAACAGCCATACCCGAAATATTTCCCGTCCCAAAATTACCGGCTAAAACGGCTGAAATTGCTTGATAATGGCTGATATTTCCTTGACATTCTTGATCTTTTTTAAGTAAGCAACAAAAACTCATTTTTAGCTTTGATATTTGAACAAATTGCAATTTAAACGTTAGATAAAGTCCAAAAAGGATAATACTCGGAAAAATCAGAAAAAACGTAAATCCTTCATTAAAATTTATTAAAAAAAATTTTAGATTAAAATCCATTTTTACCTGTTACTAATTAATTTTGTAAATATTTTTTTGATATTAATATATAATATGCTTTTAAATTAAAAAAATTAACTATTCATTAATTGTTAAAAAAAACGTAAATCAATTATTATCTCATGGTTTGAGATTGCTGTATACATAAAAAAGGTTGGTAAACCCAAGCTTAAGCGCCAGATGATATACATCATACGATTCACAAATTGCAATTTTAAAAATATTTAATTTGAGTTTTATGCAATCAGACACCCCTCCGCTATTAACGGTTACACAATTGACTCAAGCCATCAAACTCAATTTAGAGTCGATGTTTCCTTTTATTTATTTACAGGGTGAAATCAGCAATTTTAAAGAGCAATCATCTGGTCACTTTTACTTTTCTCTAAAAGATGCAACAGCTCAAATTTCTGCCGTGATGTTTAAAGCTGAGGCTTCTTTGTTGAAAACCCCTCCAAAGGGTGGTGATCATGTCATGATAAAAGGAGAAATAAGTGTTTATCCACCTAAAGGGAATTATCAGCTAATTATTCGAGAGCTTTCTTATGTGGGTATAGGGGAACTTCTTCAGAAATTAGAACAGCTCAAAATTAAACTTCATCAAAAAGGTTGGTTTAAAGCGATTCATAAAAAACTGATTCCTCGTTTTCCTAAAAAAATCGGTGTGATAACCAGTCCCACAGGAGCAGTTATTCAAGATATTTTACAAATTTTAACACGTCGTTTTTCAGGTTTTCATCTCATACTTAATCCTGTCAAAGTTCAAGGAGAAGGAGCAGCAAAAGAAATTGCTCGTGCAATCGAACAATTCAACCGATATCAATTAGTTGATGTTTTAATTGTAGGAAGAGGTGGAGGAAGTTTAGAAGATTTATGGCCTTTCAATGAAGAAATTGTTGCTGAAGCAATTTATAACAGTCGAATCCCGATTATTAGTGCTGTTGGGCATGAAACAGATCATTGCATCGCTGATTATGTTGCAGATATTAGAGCTCCCACGCCTTCTGCTGCCGCAGAGATTGTCATTTCAGAAAAAAATCAACAACTTGAACATTTAAAAACTTTAAGAAGGCGAATACAGCAAGCTATTCAAAATCTTATCCAATCAGGGCACTACCGTTTAAAAGGTTTTAGCAAACATCTTTTTATTACCCATCCTCATGTTATTACAGAATGGAGAATGCAAAAACTTGATGATTTGAAAGAGGATCTTTCTAACCAACTCAAACAAATTATTACTTTCAAAAAACATCAATTAGAATCTTTTACTCGCCAAACCCAGCTCTTAAAACCATCTAATCAAATCATTCACCTTAGAAAGCATTTGAGAGACTGGAATGGTATTTTTTCAAGAAAAATGAAAGATCTACTTTTGCAAAATAAAAAAAAGATTCAACAAATTGAATATCGTTTAAAACAACAGTGGACCTATTTAATTGGGCAAAAAAAATATCTTTTTAAAGGAAAAGATTATAGAATCAAAAATAATCAATTAATCAAAGATCGAATTTTATCTTCAAAACAGAAAATTTTACATATAACTAATATTTTAAAAGCTGTTGATCCCAAAAATCTTTTAAAACAAGGCTATAGTATTCTATTTGCGGAAAAAGAAGTATTCGTTATAAATTCAATATGTAAACTTAAAAAAGGGCAAAAAGCCAAGCTCTTATTGTCTGACGGCGAAGCCTTAATCACTATCAACGAAGTGAATCCTCGTGAATAATCCATCTGATCAAGAACCTACTACTAGCTTTGAAACAGCTTTATGCCGCTTAGAAGAAATTCTTGAAAAGATGAATAGCGGTACAGTAAGCCTTGATGAATCTCTTAAACTTTATGAAGAAGCTGATCAATTAATAATAATTTGCAATAAACGATTAAATGATGCTGAACGAAAAATAGAGATTCTAGTCAAAAACCGTAGTGGTGAATTAACACTAGGAAACGACGACAAACCTATCATTCAAGATTTTAAGATCGCTTCCACCTCTTAATTTATCTTTTTATTGCAGTCTTCCGTCTTAGAATGTCAATAAAAACTTTTTGAGAGATGATTTTTAATTAAGTGACTATAAAGGATTTTGAATGACACAATCAATTCTATCAAATCTGAATCATCCCAATGATATCAAAAATCTTTCCTATAGTGATCTCAAATACTTAGCTCATGAAATTAGACAACGCATTATTGAAGTTTTATCTGTTAATGGAGGACATTTAGCCTCAAATTTAGGTGTGGTTGAACTCACTTTAGCTCTGCATAAAGTTTTTGATTCCCCTGATGACAAATTTATCTGGGATGTTAGTCACCAAACTTATGTTCATAAATTACTAACAGGTCGAAATGATCGCTTTCATGAAATTAGGCAATTCAAAGGATTGTGTGGATTTTCGCATCCTAAGGAATCTATTCATGATCACTTCCATGCAGGACATGCAGGAACCGCTCTTTCCTTAGCATTAGGTGTTGCCAAAAATAGAGACTTAACCAAAAGAAAAGATTATATTATCCCAATTATTGGTGATGCAACTTTAACATGTGGATTAACTTTAGAGGCTCTAAACAATATTTCTCGAGAGCTTAAACGCTTTATCGTAATTCTCAATGATAATGCTATGTCTATTTCTAAAAATGTGGGAGCAATTACGCATATTTTAAGTCGCTTACTAAGTAATCCTACAACCAATAAAATTCACCAAGAGCTTGATACAATCGTTTCTAAAATACCTAATTATGGTCCCATTCTTTCACAACAAGGACATAAAATTACTGAATCTTTAAAAAACTTGGTGAGCCCTGCTGTTTATTTTGAACAATATGGTCTTTCTTATATAGGACCGATTGATGGACACGACACAAAAAAACTAGTGGATGTTTTAGAAGGTGTAAAAGACTCTAACTGGCCAGTTATCATTCACGTTTTGACCAGAAAAGGGGAAGGAATGGATGAAGCCATCAAAAATCCAATCTCTTACCATGGAGCCAAGCCGTTTAGTAAAGATACTGGTAAATTTTTACCAAACCCGGTAACCAAACCTACTTTTCCCAAAATATTTGGTTCTCATCTTCTAAAAATGGCTGAAAAAGATCCTAGCATTGTGGCAATAACCCCAGCCATGTCTGCAGGGTCTTGCTTAGATGATTTTATGAAAACTTTTCCTGAACGCTGTATTGATGTGGGTATTGCTGAATCTCATGCGATTACTTTTGCAGGGGGTATGGCATATGGAGGTAAAATGAAAATAGTCGCCTCTATTTATGCAACTTTCTTACAAAGAGCTTTTGACAACGTTTTTCATGATATTTGCTTGCAAGAGTTACCGGTCGTATTTGCCATTGATCGAGCAGGAATTTCAGGACCTGATGGTTCTACCCATCACGGGATCTATGATATTTCATTTTTGAATGCGATGCCAAATATGATTATTGCACAGCCTCGTAATGGACAGGTTTTAAAAGAGTTGATGGAATCAGCTTTTAGTTGGAAAAGGCCAACGGCTATCCGTTATCCAAACTTAATGACCGAAGAATTTAATCATCCTATTTGTGAAAGAGAATTAGGAAAGGGAGAAGTTCTAATCGAAGGCAACGAAATTTTAATTGTCGCCTTAGGTCATATGAATCAGGCGGCATTAAAAGTCCGAGATCTATTAGCTCAGACTGGCATTGAAGCTACAGTTTTAGATCCTATTTTTGTTAAACCATTAGACTCAGAACTTTTTTGTAAGCTGCTTCTAAATCACAATAAAATTGTCACCATTGAAGAACATAGTGTTGTTTCTGGGATGGGCTCGATTATTAACAACTTTTTAGTTGGACAAGGATTTAATCAAATACAAGTTTTAAATTTGGGAATACCCGAAGCTTTTCTCGATCATGGTAGAAATCAAGATCTTTTAAACGAAATTGGCTTGGTGCCTGAAAAAATTTTCAGACAAATTCAATCTCATTTTAATTTAATAACACAAAATACTCTTAATCCTGTTGCTTAAATTATTTTCAAAGTTTGTAAGACATACTTGAACAAGTAGATATGCTATGATGATTGCACTATTTCCTAATGAAAGTAAAGATCCCTCCTTAAAAATTGCAGCAGAGATTTGCCAGTTTTTGAGTTCTCGAAATATTGAAATTACTGCCGAAGATAAGCATGCCAAACAATTAAACGTATTTCCCCTATCACAGGTAAACGTTCAACATATCAATTTTCGTATTTCCCTCGGAGGAGATGGCACAATCTTACGACTCATTCATAAACACCCAACTATTCATGCTCCTTTACTTGGAATTAATTTAGGAAGTCTTGGTTTTTTAGCTGACATTCCGTTAGATGGCATTTTTCCAAGCTTAGAAGATTTAATTAAAGGACGTTATCGTGTTCAAAAACGGATGATGATGGAAGGTTCAGTATTATGTAAGCCCTCTTGTTTTGCAGTTAATGAAGCCGTTATTCACCGTGCTCAGAATCCATGCTTAATTGATTTAGCTATTTATGTGGATGGAAACTATCTCAACACTTTTTCAGCTGACGGGATGATTATCTCGACTCCTAGTGGATCAACAGCATACTCTTTGGCAGCCGGCGGCCCGATTTTAACGCCAGAATTAAAAGCTTTTGTTCTTACTCCTATTTGTCCCCATACGATTTCTAATCGCCCCATTGTTTTAATGCCAGAAATATCTATTCAAGTTAAATATTTAAGTTCCTACGCTCCCGTTGAAGTTTCCTCAGATGGCATATCGAGTTTTAGCTTATCAACAAACGAAATTTTTCATGCTTCTATTTCTTCTCAAACTTTTGATTTAGTTTGCTTAGAAAGGCATGATTATTTCGCTACTCTAAGAGAAAAACTAGGATGGCAAGGAAAATTAAAAATTTAAAAATTTCCTTATTTTTCATTTTTTATAAAGTTTTAATTTTATGAATCTAACCAATTCTTTGTGTTTAACAAAAATTTCAAGAAATCTAATACCTTAATCATATTTTTAATAGATTTCGAAGGCTTTTTAAAGCAAGGAAAACTTATTTATTGCTTATCAT
>NZ_BCPZ01000276.1:0-24900 GCF_001950615.1 Candidatus Protochlamydia sp. W-9 | reverse complement strand
GAAATGCCGGAAATTTTTTAATTAATCTATTAGCTGGGATTGTTGCTTATACTCACCAACCTAAAAAGCCATCGATAAACTTAGCAGAGCAGCATCGCTTATTGTTAATGGCTGCCTAAAAACCCAAAATTCAGGTTAATAGTGATCGATTTAATTTTTAGGAGTTTTTCCAATACTCGGGTGAGAGTGTTTCCTATATAAAGAAAAATATTGTAAATTTACAAAAAAACCCTGCTAATGCACAAATTTGTCTCTCTGCTTTTTGATTTATCAAACGTTTATTGTGTGAGAAAGTGAGTAAAGAAAAAATTAATACAATTTTAAGCTTAGTCAAAGCTCCTCTTAATCATCCGTTTTTTTATCCACGAATTTTTGCTTTAATCGCTAAACAAAAAAAGCAAGAAAGATTAGCAGCGGATAAAATTTGTGCTTATATAGTTGAAGAATACGAAGAAATTTCTCGACGGTTAGATCGTTCGCAAATTCAAGAAAGTTGTTCCGTTCGCAACATTTTACGAACAGGCCATTTAGCCGCTCTTTTAATCGATGACAAAGGTGAAATTAATTTCGCGGTCTTGCCAACGCTTATTCAAAAATTTAAATCCCATTTATATTCTCTTGGACCTAACAGGCAATATGATTCTAAACGTCAAGAGCATATCTTGAAAGTTTTACAATTTTTGTTAACTAATAAAGAGCTAGGCCGATCCTTAAAAAAAATTTCAAAACCTTTATCGAATAAAATTGCTGAAGACATTATTAAGCAAACGTTGCAAATTCCTTCACAAACCGTTGTTACAGATGCACATGCAAAAAGAGCTGTTTTAGCTGCCTGGTTATGTTATTTAAGGCAAAATGTTGGATCTTGTTTTGCAACCGCACCGGCTGAAATTATTCAAAATGAACAGCCCGAGCAATTTTTGCAAGATATGACCGATTTACTCGCGACGGGTCGTTTAAAACGTACATTTGGGGGAGCAGAATATTCAGTCCCCATTAGTGCAAGTTGGGGAAGTGGGGATTTAAAAAAACCTTTGCTCCTTTCTATCTCTTCTAAAAAAATCTCGCCTGAGATTTGGTATTCTCCTGGATTAATAGTCGCTTTTGAAGCTGTTGGATTACTTCAAAAAAATGAAAGGCTTAAAGATAAAATCAAAAGGCTTAAAGATTGGATTGATCCAATCATTTTACAACATTCGCGTCATACTAATTATTGTGTAGTGACAGCAGAAGAGATCTTAAGAACTATTTTAAGGCAGACTATAGGCCTTTCAGAACAACAAATTAAAGATTACGAAGAGCGTCCTAGAGGCATGATTCAAAGTAATTTAATGCAAATACCTGCTATTGGTAAACAGACAGGAGGAATTGGAGAAAAATGTGCTAATTTTCTTTATTTGTTTGAAATAGGTAAAAATGCTTTTAAATCTTTAGCTGATAATGCTTTACTAAAAACTTGGGAATTTACTTTAGCTTCTTTCTCCGAAACTAAATTAGAGTTTACGACTTGGAATTTGTATGCCAGTTTAGGAATGGGTTCCCACGAGCAAGGAGGAATTGGACATTGTATCCAAGAGCAAATTCAATACAAACTAGATCAAGCAAATAAACTTGTTCAAGATGCTCAATATGAGTATGAAATGATGTATACTCATGTCAAAACTTTAGAATCACGCATTAGACACGCCAGTGAAAAAGAAGCTCAGTGGTTGAAAATGGAATATCAAAATAGAGCTAATGAATTATATTTTATCCAAGACCAACGAGACGATGCTCATCAGCGCGCTTCTGCTTTAGTTAATCTTTATGAATCTCTTTATAAAATCTATTTAGAGTTGTTTAGGGAGTATTTCCAAGAAGTTTACGATGCAGATATGCAAGAAGTGTCGACAGGTCCTTTTGACGATAGTCCTGCAGGATTCAGGTTGCTTTATAAGCACGGAAGAAGCAATTCTTCGCAATGGACAAGAATCAAAAATCAAACAGATTTTATTGATTCATTAACATCTTTTTTTGTCGCGACAGAACCTCAAATTGCCTCCATGTTACAAAATTTAGGATTAGATAAAGATTTTGGTGAAGTTGTTACAGCTATTGTTAATCACATAAAAACTAAAGAGTTTTTAGAAACAGCTTTTTATCGCATGGCAGCAGCTCATCGTATGCCAATTCCTCAAAATCCTCTTGAGCATTTAGACCAAATAGAAAAAAAACCTTGGGTTTATACTTCTGGAGGAACGATGAATACGCTTGTTAGCTGTTATTATCGAATAGAAGACAAGCCACAAGAAGGGGCAAAATGGGTGGAAAGTGAAATGGAATTACTCGTTTTTTTTGCCGATACTTTAAAGCATATTCCACGAAAGCAGATGGAGCCTTACTTAGAAGGAAGGCGGCAATCTATGCTAATTCAATCACCTACACATGCTTTTTTATTAAAACCTAATTTAACTCCTTTTAAGGATGCTTGGATAGGTGATGAATTTACGTATACATCCGTTCGAGATAAATTTATCAAACCGGCTGAATTTTTTATTGAAAAAATTGTTTTAGATCACAATATGATCCATTCATTTTTACAAGAATTAATAGAAAAGATTCCGGAAAATTTTCAACCTCGTTTTAAAGCTGTTTTTCAGAATTTGACAGGACCTTTAAATCCCCTATATTTTAGAGAAATTATTGTAGATACTTTGCAACAAGATAGAGGATTAAGTATCGGTAAAAAATCCATCTTATCAGCAGACGAATTGGATAGTCTTTTATATTCTAGACTTCCTTATTTTTCAATTTATGAGCTGAAAGAAAAAATTTATCAAATTTTAATTCTTTTACCAGGCATAACTTCCTCAAAAGCAGATGAAATTTTGAGCCACTTTGATCAAATTTCTTTATCTAAATCTCAGTACGTCATAAGTGCTAATCAGTTGCAAGATATTTGTAAAGCATTGATTTGTCTTTCTGAAATGCAAACAACTTTTTCAATCGATTATCATTGGCATATTAGTCTTACTTGTCAAAAACTTGGTTTTGCTATGCCAGCTCCCATTATTTTTGCAGATACAAATTGGGTGAAAGATGAATTTGGGTTTGTTGTGAATCCTGGTACGGGGCGTTTAGAATTGTGGCGAGTTGATTATACAGGTTCTATTGGATATCCGATGTCTATTTGGAAAGAGTGGGTAAATGGAGCCCGTACAGATCTAAAATGGGGGATTTATATAAAGCCGACCGAATATGGACAAGTTTAACTTTCCTATGTATAGTTTGTATTACAAAAAATTATAATAAAAATATGTAAGATAGAATTAATTTAATTTTGTTTGCAAAACTCTAATTATAATCAAAATTATTTCCCCACCAAATTTTTAAAAAAAGGCAATGATATTTCAAATTGAATTATTATAAATTATTAGCATAGAGATGCTTAATCTATTCATGTCTATTTCTCGGATAAGTTACTATTGACTTTTACTTCTAAAAATTTAAAGATATCAGCAAAAATTTGTGAATTAACGTTAAATAATGAATTTTCTTTTCTTCTTATTCATCTCTTCAATTTCATAAATTTTCTTAAAGAAAAAACTAATTGGAATCTTCGACTATATTCCTAAAAACATAAAATGGAGCCAATATGAAACTTGTAAAGTATCTGATGCCTATTTTGATGGCAGCAGGGTTTACATCTGCGTCTATCTTTGCTCAGCAACAAGAAACCTCTTTTGAGCGTCAATTAAAAGAAAACGATGATCAATCTCTAAGAGAGTTTGTACAATCTAAAGACAATATTGATGTAAAAAAGAAATCCAACAATTTAGATATTAGTGGCGATATCCGCTTTGAATGGCGTTCAATCCGAGAGAAAGGAATTGCTTTATACGCGGATGACTCTCGTAAATCTTATAATTCTCAGTTTTATGAAAATTACAGAAGTTTACGTGGTGGTTCTCATATCGATGCAAGAGGATTACCGATTTCTCATAATGACTTTGATGTCGAATTTAATTTCAAATTAAAATATTCGTTTGGCAGATCTTGGGCTCAAGCACATCTTCAATTTGACAATCCAGCTGGTTTAAGAGGACGTAACGATTGTTCTGGGAATTTCCCTATTTATAATAAACACGGAAGTGAAGTGATCAAATCAGTCCCTCGCAATATGCAATGTTGCGGAAAAGGAAGTGGAGAATCGAATTTGATTAACTTGAAACGTGCTTATATTGGTTATAATGTTTATGCAGATGGTAAGCATCGATTTGATATGGAAATTGGACGTCGCAAATTAGATGATGTCTTTGATTCAGAAGTTCAATTTTCTAGCCGTTTTGATGGTATTTTATTGAAATTTGCAAGTGCAATCGATGAAGTGATGGATTGGTATTGGGAAGGAGCCGCTTTTGTGGTCGACGAAAGAGTCAATCATTTTGGCTATGTGACAGAAATTGGGATTTTAAATCTTTTTGATACAGGGTTGGATCTTCGTTATTCTTTTATTGATTGGAAAAAGTCTGGAATCAATAGATGCCACTTTCATAATCCATTAGGAACTCAATTTACTAATTCTCAAATTAGTTTTGCTTACACAATTGAGCCTGAAATTTACTGTAAAAAAGTTCCAGTAGAATTCTATGGTGGTTTTTTAATCAACCATGCAGCAAAAGCAAAAGCAATTACTCGTCATAAGAAAAAGAACTTAGCTGCTTATGGAGGAGTTTATATTGGACAGGTACACAAAGAAGGTGACTGGGCTCTTGATATAGAATATATTTACGTACAAGCACAAGCTGTTTCTGATTTTGATGTAGGAAGTATCGGACGTGGAAATCTTGCTAATGAAGACTTTGCAGATTATATAGAAACCAGTCATTTACCTTCTACAAGTGATTACTCCTTGCAAAATGGTTATTATTATCCTGCACGTGGTAATGCCAATTTTAAGGGGTGGAGATTTGAATTTTTATACGCCATTACAGATAACTTTTCTATCGACACAATCTATGAGTTTAGTCGAGCAGAAGACAGTAGAATAGGTGGACGTCATAGTTATTCAGATTTTGAATTAGAGGCAATTTACGCTTTTTAATGACCTAATTGTTTCAAAAACCTTTCTTGGAAGAGAGGTTTTTGAAATTTTTATTCTAAATCCCTCTCATTCTTTGCCGTAAGGCCACTTCCAATTTTTTACTGAAGGCATATCTTCTCCAAATTGATGAATATATTCTTTATGTTCGATCAATTTATGACGCATCTCTTGTTTAGTATACGCCGCTAAATATCCAAGTTTTGGGACTCGATCAATTACATCGCCTACTAAATGAAATCTATCAACTTCATTCAATACGACCATATCAAATGGGGTTGTCGTTGTTCCTTCTTCTTTATAACCTCTGACATGAATATTAGAATGGTTTGAACGTCGATAAGTTAAACGATGAATGAGCCAAGGATAACCATGATAAGCAAAAATAATAGGCTTATTGGTCGTGAACATTTCATCAAAATCTGTATTAGAAAGACCATGAGGATGCTCTTCTTTGGGTTGTAAAGTCATTAAATCCACAACATTAATCACTCGAATTTTTAAAGTGGGAATGCTTTGTCGTAAAATATCAACGGCGGCCAAAATTTCTAGAGTTGGAATATCTCCTGCACAAGCGAGAACAACATCTGGTTCCCCTCCTTTATCATTGCTAGCCCATTCCCAAATTCCTATGCCTGCTGTACAATGTTTGATTGCTGCTTCCATACTTAGATATTGTAAAGCTGGTTGTTTTCCAGCGACAATCACATTGATATAATTTAGACTTCTTAGGCAATGATCTGTTACCGATAAAAGAGTGTTAGAATCAGGGGGAAGATAAACGCGGACAACGGCAGCTTTTTTATTCATGACTAAATCTATGAAACCTGGATCCTGATGAGAAAAGCCGTTGTGATCCTGTCTCCAAACATGAGAACTTAATAAAATGTTTATTGAAGGAATAGGAGCTCGCCAAGGTATTGAGAGTGTTGTTTGCAGCCATTTAGCATGTTGGTTAAACATGGAGTCGATAATATGAGCAAATGCTTCGTAGGTAGAAAAAAAGCCGTGACGCCCTGTTAAGATATATCCTTCCAACCATCCCAAACAAGTATGCTCGCTTAAAATTTCTAATACGCGTCCTTCTAAAGATAAATTTCCCCCATCAGCGTCTTCTGGTAAATATTCTGCAAGCCACCTTCTTTGCGTAACTTCGAATAAATTAGTAAGTCGATTTGAAGCTGTTTCATCAGGACCAGTTACAAGAAAGTTGTGAGGATTTAACTTTAAAACATCCCTTAAGAAAGATCCCATGATACGAGTCGACTCTGCTTCGACCACTCCTGGAGTGACAACTTCTAATTGGTAAGAACGAAAATCTGGAAGCCGTAAATTTTTTCTTAATAACCCTCCATTTGCATGGGAATTGTCTCCCATCCTTCGCCTGCCTTTTGGAGCTAATTCGGCTAAAATTGGGAATAATTTACCTGTTTCATCAAAAAGTTCTTCCGGACGATAGCTTTTTAACCATTCTTCTAAAAGTTTAATATGTTCTTCTTTCATATCTGAAAAAGGAACTTGGTGAGATCGCCAATAATTTTCCGTTTTTTTACCATCTACTTCTTTTGGTCCTGTCCAACCTTTAGGTGTGCGTAAAATAATCATTGGCCAAATTGGACGTTTGACGGTTCCATTTTTTCTAGCGTTTGTTTGTATTTCCTGGATTTCTTTTATTATCATATCAAGCGTTTCGGCCATGAGGCGATGCATCAATTGAGGATCTGACCCTTCGACAAAATAGGGTTTATAACCGTAACCTACAAACAAGCTTTTAAGTTCTTCTTGACTGATACGAGCTAAAATAGTGGGATTTGCAATTTTATATCCATTTAAATGCAAAATAGGAAGCACAGCTCCATCAATCGCTGGGTTGAGAAATTTATTAGAGTGCCAGGCAGTTGCTAAGGGGCCTGTTTCAGCTTCTCCATCACCGATAACACATCCTACGATTAAATCAGGATTATTAAAAGCCGCACCAAATGCATGAGAAAGAGAATAACCTAGTTCTCCCCCCTCATTAATTGAACCAGGAGTTTCCGGAGCTACATGACTTGGAATTCCTCCAGGAAAAGAAAATTGTTTAAACAATTTTTGCATTCCCTCGGCATCTTGGGAAATGTGAGGATAATATTCACTATATGTTCCTTCTAAATAAGTATTAGCTACAATCCCAGGTCCTCCGTGTCCAGGGCCGATCAAATAAATCATATCTAAATCAAATTTTTTGATAATTCGATTGAGATGCACATAAATAAAATTTAATCCTGGTGTTGTTCCCCAGTGCCCAAGTAAACGAGGTTTAATATCTTTAATAGAGAGTGGTTTTTTTAGTAAGGGATTATCGAGCAAATAAATTTGCCCGACAGACAAATAATTAGCAGCTCTCCAATAGGCATTTATTTTTTCTAATAGTTCGTCAGATAAACTATTGTTAGATTCACTATTAGGGGGCAATTTTGTTATCATGACAAACCTCATGGTTAGCTATTAATCTTAACAGCGGATGAAGAGTAGATGGAAAACAAAATGAATGAGTTACTGATTATCGAGATTTATAAATTTTCTTTTGGAAGTTAAAATTTTGCTTTCACGCTCAAAAAAACGATTCGTTATTAGTAAAAACCAAGTTTCATGAAAATCTTCCAAACTCTGGTTAATTAGCTTTGTAATTCAAATAGAATTAAAAAAATAGTTTATAGACGAGAAATAATGGCAGGTCTCTCAGGAATTTTGTGTCTACCCATTAATTTTAAATGCCATAAAAGGGTTGAGGTAAAGATTAAGATCTTTCGGTATTCTTAAAACTTTTCACCAATAAAAATTATTCAAATGTTTCTTTTGTATCCAATAAAGAAGCATAAACTCATCTTGCTACGAATTCTTTTTGTAAATTCTTCTCTAATTTTCTTCCTTTTTCATTAAAAAACCTGTCCTTTATTCAATTTTTTTGTTTATAAACAACTGAATAATATAATAAGCCTTCGAAATGAAAAAAAAGTTGTGGTTAAAAAAATTCAAGGATAAATAAAGAAGCAAAGTAAGTTCGGATAGATCCCTCTAAAATAACTCTAGCACGTCTAATGCGAAAGATTAGAAAATGATTAGAGTGGGCTAAAAAAGACGTGGATTAACTTGAATATTATTTCCTGCTATTCGAATTTTATTATTTCTTCCTTTTACTCAAAATCCGCTGTTATTTTTTATTGAAAGTGTTTGAGAAGGTGAATCTTCGCACTTCCATTTTGAATTTTCATTTAAATTAAAAGAGGCAGATAGAAGGGAAGCCAGGTATTTATCGATTTCGCTAGATGAGAGTGATTAAATGCATTTTGGTAGCTTTGAGCCATGAGAGGTAAGTAAAAAAAATTCGCAAAAAAATGTAGGAAAAAAGTTTAAAATATAAATTTTCATACATTGCATAAAATTTAAAAGATGACCGTTTTATATTTAAAAATATTTAAACTAAATCTTTTAGCACGAAGAAGTTTTCGAAAGCTTATTCTTTCCCCGTCCTATCTTTTGCTTCATGCTTCCCAGGCTCAAGCTAAACAATCCAGGCAATCAATCTTCAAAATAGAGGTCGTGCTCATGTTTACTTTTTAAAATAGATTGATGCCCTGTGTAAATTAAATCCCCAAAAACGACAGAAGCCGGTACCCTGAATTTTTTTAATGAATTTGTTAAAAATTGGAAACGAGGAGATTTAATTCCTTTTTGAATGTAAACTGGAATGATAGGATAATTAGCTTCTTCGATAATGTGGTTAAAAGGAGTAGAGTGATTGAGCTTTTCTACCTCAGAATAAATATCCCAACTTTGAACAAAAATACACACCGAGATCCCTTTTTTAAGAGTATTGCGAATCTCAGTTAAACAAGCTTGGTTCTTTTCGAGAGGTTCAATATCAGGGATAAAGACGACCCGAAGTAGTCCGTACAGACGCCTTAACCAAGGAGAATGGTGTTGTTCTTGCTCAATAAAAAATCGAATCCTTCGCCTTTGTGAGCCTAGAATGAGTAACGTATCATTCCAGGCTGTATGCGTACAAACATAAACTGCTGGGCAATCAGGAATATTTTCTTTGCCTTTAAATATTGTACTAAAATGCAGCTTGGATAAAATCGAGGCAATAAAGCGAGTCAAATAATCAAAAAATTGAAACATAAAGATAATAAAAATTCCGAAAGTAAGAAATCCAATTAAACTAAATCCTTTGTCGGCTGAAATTTGAAAAATTTCTGAATTCAGATAAATCAACCCAGAAGCTAAAAGAACCCCGATAAAACTTAAAAAATTTGTAGCTGCAACCATTTGTCCTCGCATTTGTTTAGGACTAGCAACTTGAATGTAAGAGTCGAGAGGAATCTCAAAAATTCCTCCAAAGACTCCTAGTAAAGTCACAATTGGAATAACTGCCCAGATATTTTCTGAATATATATCCAAGAAAAATGCACATACCGAAATACCAAGCGCTCCAATAGGAACTAACCCTAGTTCTACAATTCGTCCAGAAATTTTGCCTGCAATCAAAGCTCCTGTTCCTATTCCTAAAGCTGTTAAGAAAAATAAATAGCCGCCTTGAATATCTGAAAGTTGAAGAGATTGGACAGCAAAAGGAATAATATTAAGTTGAGTAAATGCACCAACAAAAAGAAAATAAGCAGCGCCTAAAATGGCTGGAAGCAACGAAATTTCTTGGCGGGCAAACTTCAAGGTTTGAAAAATTTGTTTTAAGAAAAAAATTTGAATTTTCTTTTTGGAGCCTGCAGGTGGTGTATGTTCAATACAAAAACTAGCCACAAGACCAACTAAAGCAATAAAGGTACAGAAAATCGAAGAAACAATAAAATTGCGACCACTAATTTGAATAAGGAAAGAAGATAAAAATGTGCCTAAAATGATTGCGAGGAATGT
This sequence comes from Candidatus Protochlamydia sp. W-9, assembly GCF_001950615.1. Lineage (NCBI taxonomy): Bacteria > Pseudomonadati > Chlamydiota > Chlamydiia > Parachlamydiales > Parachlamydiaceae > Candidatus Protochlamydia > Candidatus Protochlamydia sp. W-9. Next base: position 14,906 of record NZ_BCPZ01000276.1, on the reverse strand, counting down.
AAATGAGGTCATTAAACCGTTGGCTTTAGAAATTTTATCTTTAGAAACTAGTTCTGGGACAATTCCATATTTTGAGGGGCCAAAAATCGCACTTTGGGTGGCCAATAAAAATAAAATTGCATAAGAACCCCATTTGCTTTGAAAAGCAAAAGCGCATACACCAAGAGCCATAATTACAAGTTCTAAAATTTTTGTTGTAACGATGATATCTCGTTTGCTAAAACGATCTGCCAAAGTTCCTGAAAGCGCCGAAAATAGTAAAAAAGGGATGACAAAGGTAGCACCGGTTGAGGCTAGAATCTGGTGACTATACTCCATTCCTTCCAATTGAATGAAAAAATAAACAATCAATAACTTATAAATGTTGTCGTTTAAAGCCCCTAAAAATTGGGTTACATTTAAATAAGTAAAAGATGAAAATCGTTGTAAAAATGAGTTTAGCATATACTCTTAATTAAGAAGTTTGTATTATATTTATTAAAAAACTTAAATTTTTTTCTTATAACGCAAATTTGTTTAGTTTGTTACTTGAACATAAAAATTGACTATGGCTCAAAGCTTACTTTTCTTCCTGTAATTCTTTTCTAATACCCGCGTGTTCAGATTAAAATTTACAGTGCTCTTTATCTCATGAAAAATGAAATAATTTTTTTGAAAAATTTATCTTTATTAAAAGAGTATGGATGGTTGAGCCATTAGGCTCAAGCTTTTTATTAATAGATTGAAATGTTTTGATAATTTATTTAATTTAATAATTGTTTTTTTTAATTAATATTATCAATGTGTAGATTTTATAAGTATTTATTACTAATTATTTGGTAATCTTAAACAGATAGTGATTCAAGATTTTATTCTATGACTGCTTCATGGTATTTTTTTTTAATAGCTGAGTGTTCGATGGACATTTCTTGCCTTAATTGTCATTCATATTCCATGCGTAAAAATGGTTTGATTTAAACCAGAAAACAAAAATAAGTATGTCTTGCATGTCGCAAGCATTTCGTTGAGAACCCTCAAAATAAAAACATTTCGAAAGAAAGTAAAGGACGGATTCGAAGATTTCTTGAAAGAATTTCTCTAAAAGGGATTTACAGAATATTTGATGTCAGCATGCCTTGGCTACTTAGAGTTCATGGAGCAAACTTTTCAGTGTGCTTGAAGGAGATGGAATGGGAAGTTTTGTGAAGAGTCAGAAAAATGATCAGTGCCTATGGCTTTTCATGCATTTGACGACCAGTCAAATCTTAGCATACCCTGTAGGAAAAAGGATAAAAGCTTTAGGAGAGGCTTTGATGGCAAAACTGCCTGCAGAATTAAAAAAAAGCCTACTTTTTCACAGATTCATTTTTAAACATTTAGGACTTTTTTTGAATTGAACCTTATAGTTTTTAAAATTTGAATTTATTCAAAGATATGCTTTTAAAAAACATTTATTTTACAATAATCTAATCTTTTAATTTTTTTTATAATAAAGATTTATATTTAAGCTCTGTTGATTCTTAATTAATTTTTAATAGCTCTCCATTGATAAAACTAAATTTTTTCTTAAAATATGACTACTTATTTTATTTCATGACTATTGCAATAATTTTTAGCTATGTATCATGCTGTAAAACAATTATGAATTAAAATTCATTTAACTCATGTGGATGGTTACTTTGAATATTCCTACTTCAAATTATAGTTATCTTCTTGTCAATACAACGACTTCTTCTTACAATCGCTCTACTGAAATTAGCGATCCTCCTGGAGACGAAGATAACTCCTTAGTCAATCCTTTAGCTGCTATAGAAGAAGTTAATTCATCAACAACTCAACCTTCCGATCTTTCACCATCATCTGAAGAATTTCAACTGAGCTTTCGTGATAGAAATTTTCTGACTATTTCTCATTCTCAGCTAGCTTTGTTAAGGGAAAAATCGCCCTATTTTAAAACTCTTTGGTCAGGAAATTTTCAAGAAACCCTTCAACATCCTCTCGCTTTGACACTAAAGGAGTTTACGCATCTGCTGAATTGTGTCATGGATGCTAACTTTAAAGTTCCTTTAGAAGAAATCACTTCTTCCATTCAACTAGCCGATTATTATGAATTAACAGAAGTGGTAAAACATTTAGAAGAACAGCTGATTGATGGATACAAATCACAAAGATTTGAATCCTTTAGCTCCAATCAAGAGAGTTTAGTTGGATTAAAAGAGCTTTTAAATTTTGCGCAGCAATGTCGATTAAACAATTTGAAAAACTATTTAGAATTCACTGTTGTGAGCGCATTATTAAATCAGACTTCTCAGTTAACGGAATTTGAAAAAATTTTAAAACAATTCTCAAATGAGATAGAAGCACTCAATTTTTCAAAGAATGCTTACTTAACAGATGCTCATCTTTTAACTTTAAAAAATTGTAAAAATTTAAAAGCGCTTCATCTTCAAGAATGCTATAACCTCACGGATGCAGGATTAGCGCATTTGACACTCTTAGGAGCTTTAACGCATTTAAGTTTAGCTGAGTGTCCTAATCTCACGGATGCTGGACTAGCGCATTTGGCACCCTTAGTGGCTTTGCAGCATTTAGAGCTGAGTGTATGCGATAAGCTCACGGATGCTGGACTAGCGCATTTGACACTCTTAGTGGCTTTACGACATTTAAATCTAAGTAGATATGAAAAGCTCACAGATGCAGGATTAGCGCATTTGGCACCCTTAGTTGCTTTACAGCATTTGAATTTGGGCTATTGTAAAAAGCTCACGGATGCAGGGTTAGCGCATTTGAAACACTTAAGAGCTTTAACGCATTTAAGTTTGGTTGATTGTTCCAATCTCACGGACGCTGGATTAGCAGATTTGAAACACTTAGTAGCTTTGCAGCATTTAGACCTGAGCTTTTGTAGTAAACTCACAGACGCTGGATTAGCGCATTTGAAACACTTAACGTGTTTGCTGCATTTAAATCTAAGATACTGTGAGAATCTCACTGACGATGGATTAGCGTATTTGAAACCCTTAACGGGTTTGCAACATCTAAATCTAAGCACGTGCCATAAACTTACCAATGCTGGATTAGCGCATTTGGCACCCTTAGTCGCTTTACAGTATTTATTTCTAAATGGATGCAGTAAACTCACGGACGCTGGATTAACGCATTTGAAATCCTTAGTGTCTTTACAACATTTAGGTCTGAGCTTTTGTAGTAAACTTACAGATGCAGGATTAGCGCATTTGACACCCTTAGTGGCTTTAACGCATTTAAGTTTGGTTGAGTGTCCTAATTTCACGGACGCTGGATTAGCGCATTTGAAATCCTTAGTGTCTTTACAACATTTATATCTGAGCTTTTGTAGTAAACTTACGGATGCAGGATTAGCGCATTTGACACCCTTAGTGGCTTTACAGCATTTAAATTTGAGCTGGTGTACTAATATCACTGATGCTGGATTAGCGCATTTGAAACCCTTAGTGGCTTTGCAGCATTTAGATATGTGGGGTACTAATATCACTGATGCAGGATTAGCGCATTTGACACCCTTAGTGGCTTTACAGCATTTAAGTCTGAGTGGATGCACTAATCTCACGGACGATGGATTAGCGCATTTGACACCCTTAGCGGCTTTGCAGTATTTAAGTCTGAGTGGATGCACTAATCTCACGGACGATGGATTAGCGCATTTGACACCCTTAGGGGCTTTACAGTACTTAGGTCTGAGTAAATGCACTAATCTCACTGATGCAGGATTAGCGCATTTGACACCCTTAGTGGCTTTACAGCATTTAAATCTGAGAGAATGCGATAAATTCACCGATGCTGGACTAGCACATTTTAAATTCTTAGTAGCTAAACCCCATATAGTTCTGCATTAGTACAACAACTCTCAATGTTCCTAGATACAGAAATATTATTCGCTTTTTCACAGCAAATAAAACTTTAAAATTTCTAGTGCTGAGCAGTGGGTAAAACGCGCAATCGTAGTGAGCAAAGTGAATTCCTATTTTGCTAGATTAGAAATCAATAAAAAAGGCCTGAAATGATTTCAATTGATAGTAGAGAAAGAATTCGAAAATCATTTGAAAGAGTTTCCCTTGAAGGAGATGAAATAGGGAGTTTTGTGGGAAGTCAGGAAAATGATTAGTGGCTATGACTTTTCATGTATTCGACGACGCGCCAAATCTTAGCATATCATGTATGAAAAAAGTTAAAAGCTTCAGGAGAGACTTTGATGACAAAACTGCCTACAAAATTAAAAAAAAGCCTACTTTTTCACAGATATATTCGCAGCTTAGGATGAAATGATCCCATGGCAGCAGCACAGTCCAGTTGGCGAAGAATCAGGGAAAAGAAGTGACATAGAAAGATTTCATTGTCCAATCAGGCAGCGATGCGCAAGTCTCATACGAAAAATAGGATCTTTCTCAAAGAAAATAGGAAACCCTATTTATTGAATTGTTCGAAAGATGTTTATCTGTGACGACAATAGCAATTTGAAATCACTACCTATTTATGACTAGCCATTATTTTTATACAGATGAGACAGAGACATCTTATTTTAAAAAACAAGATTTATAGTCGCATAAGCATGGTTAATTTTTCTGTGTTTCTAACCTTCCCGTTTAGATAAAAAAACTTAAAGTTTTGGTGTATAAGCTTGTTACATTCACATGTTCTTGCTAAAATTTCATGTTGGATTCAACAAAACTGTATGCAAGGAAGGATGTAAACTTCTAACCTTAACAGTTGATAAACCAAAAAGTGAGCCTTTGTGAGCGATTTAGAAGTTTTTTTTAGTAATCAGCTATCAATTCTCTATGAGCAGCTGAAGAATAATCTTTTCGGTTTTAAACAAACGCCTTTCAAAAAGCGAATTGTAATTGTTTATGGACCAGCCATGCAAACATGGCTAACTTTAAAAATGGCGCAAGACCCTGATTTAGGAATAGCTGCTGGAATTGAATTTCTATATCTTAATCAGGCTTTTGAAACACTCATTCACTATTTTCAATTAAAAAATGAAAATATACCTTCTCTTTTAGAGTTATCTTTGGCCATTGAAAAAGAATTGCTAACTGTTTTGCAAGTTTATCATCGGTTAAGTGTTGAAGAACAACAAGACTGGTTAACTTTGATTTATTATTTAAAATTAAATTCTAAGCAGGTGGGTGAAAATCTTAAATTAACACGTAAAATGGAAAAGCGGTTGACAGGTTTGAGCTATCATTTGGCTAAAATTTTTCAAGATTATGGAAAATATGCTTATTCATTAGTCTCTAAATGGGAAAAATCAGAACATAGAGGTTGGCAGAGTCGTTTATGGAAAAGCCTTTTTGGGGGCAATCAAGGATGGACTTATTGGACTAAAGCCTTTCAAAAAACACTCAATTTTATTCCTGAGTGTGAAGTCCATTTTTTCTCAATCAGTTTTATTTCTAAAGCTGAATTTCAATTTTTATCGAAGCTAGCGAATGTTGCCCCTATTTACTATTATTTACTTTCTCCATGTGCAGTTTTTTGGAGTGATATTCGTTCCGATAACGAGACAAGATATTTGCAAACCTACTGGCAGCAGAAATTAGGGTCAAAGGCTTCTCAAGTTTTACAATTAGAAGAACTTTTAAGAGATCGAAATCCCCTTTTAGCTAATTTTGGAAAACTTGGAAGAGAAATGGCTTATCAAATTGAAGAGAGTCAAGCTACTACTCACGCTGGTTATATCCTTCCAAGTCATGTGAGTGAATTGAATGATGAAATATTTTTTCAAGAAGATCTTTTTTTAAAAGAGTCCACGCAACCTTTGACTCTTCTTCATGCAATTCAAGCTGATATATTGATGATGCGTAACCCAGAAGGAAAGCCTCCTTTTAATTTTGAACGAAAAGATGATTCAATCCAATTGCACATTGCTCCCTCGATTCGACGTGAAATACAAATCCTTTATCACAATCTTTTAAAATTATTTGAAAAAGATTCTACTTTGCAACCCAATGACATTATTGTGATGGCTCCTCAAATTTCTGATTACGTTCCTTACATTCAAAGTGTTTTTGGTTTAGAAAAAAGTCAATTAGATTTTCAAATTCTTGATTTGGGCATGCAAGCACAAAGTGAAATTGTTCAAGGTTTTTTCCAATTGATTCGGTTAAGTGAAAGTCGTTGGGAAGTGAGTGAATTATTACAGCTGTTTGGGCACCGTCTATTTCAACGTTGTCATCAATTGACTCAAAGTGATTATTATCTCATTCAAGAATGGATTCAACAAGCAGGCATCCGTTGGGGAGAAGATTGGCTACATCGAAATGAGTTACTTCAAAGGCATCATTGTGAGAAAGAGATGGTAGATTCTAGCTTAGTTGGAACCTGGAATTTTGGTTTAACTCGTTTGTTACTTGGACTAACAACAGTTGTCAAATCTGCCGATTCTCATTCTTTTGATTCTATTCCATGTGAAGGAATCGATTTTTCTCAAGCAGAATTAATGGAGAGGTGGATTCGATTGTTGCATTCTTTACGAGATGATTTATCGCCATTACATGATCGCTCTCAAATGTGTATGGAAGAATGGTCTTGTTATCTCTCGTGTTTATTAGACACTTATTTTAAGTGTGAATTTGAAGATTCTCAGTCGATAGCAGACTACGAAGAATTAAAATCACAATTTAAGCTTTTAGGTGATTCTGCAAAAACTTTTAAAGAAACAAAATTTTCTTTCCAAACTATTAAATTTCATTTGAATAATCTTTTACAACAAAGAGGAATTACTTATCGAGAAAACCACCTGCAAACAATCCGATTTTGTTCCATGATGCCTCTTCGTTCTATTCCTGCCAAGGTAATCGCAGTGCTAGGAATGCAAGAAGGAGCTTTTCCTCGTGCAGGCTATCATACTTCATTGAATTTAATGGTTGGGCAAGACAACCTTGACTATAACCCAAATCCCACAGATTATGATCGTTATTTATTTTTAGAGGCTCTTCAATCTGTTACAGATGTTTTCATCATTAGTTACCAAGGATACACCTACCAAGATTCCAAAGTATTGCAACCAAGTTTGATTATTGAAGAATTTTTCACTTATTTGGATAAATATTATCTCATTCAAAATAAAAAAATTTCTGAACAATGTGTGAGTAAACATCCATTTGATGCATTTGACGTCTCCTATTTCAAACCAAATTCTATTTTAAATAATTACTCACAGTTCGACTATAGAATTGCTGAACAATACTACCAAACTCATAAAACTCCTTCTCATCGATTACTTAAACAATTTACCTTAACTAACTACTCTCTTGAAGATATCCTTCCTTCTCACACAGTGATTGATTTAAAAACTTTAAATACGTTAGTTCGCTCACCTGTTAAATTTTATTTGAATAGAGGGTTAGACATTTATTTGGAGGGCTATGAAGATCGGATTATTAAAAACCAAGAAGAACTTGGATTATCAGCCTTAAATAAATATCAGCTCAAACAATTTGCATTAAAGGAACCATTTGAAAAAGTGATACAGATTGCAGATAAAGAAGGAAAACTTCCTTTGGGGATGTTCAAAACAGTTGCGACAAAACGTTTCAAAGATGAAATAGATGAAGTGCATCAAAGATTGTATAAACATGGTATTAATCCCTCCGAACTTTTTCAAATCGAATTTTGTACTAGTTGTTCCGAACCTTGCCAAATTCAAAAAGATCAATGGTTACTTCCAGCTCTTCAACTAAAGTATTCTGATCAATATCAGATTTCTATAATTGGAAAATTGCCCTTTGTTTCTAAAAGAGGCCTTGTTGTTTTAAGTCAAGGAAGTGGATTTTCAGATGCTTGGAAAGCATGGCCCCAATTTCTGCTTTTTAATTATGCTACAACTTTTAATATTGAGCCGATTGAAAGAAACCTTATTCTTTCAAAATCTTCAGAGGTCAAAAAGGCTTTTTTTAAAGATAGCATTCCTTATTTAAAGCATTTGATCAATTATTATGCATTATCTATGCGCAATTTTTCTCCGCTCTTTCCTGATTGGATTCCTTCCCTTATTGAAGGGAATGAACAGGCAATTCAAAATTACATGAAACAGGTCTTTTCAAATTCTTTTGGAGCTTTTTTAAATCAAGAATTAAGGTGGGTTTTTAATAAAGACCACCTACCTTGCCCGAAAATTTTAATCGAATCTTGGCAAGAGATCGGGAAACAACTAGCCGGAGATTTGATTCAATTATGGTATCCTCCTAAAAAGAAGAAAGGGGAAGATGCATGAAGAATTTTAATGTGTTAGATAGGCAGTTAATTCTTCATCAACATTACCTACTTGAAGCATCTGCAGGAACAGGAAAGACTTTTTCTATTCAAAATATTGTAGTCCGTTTATTAATTGAAAATCAGCTGGAACAAGAAGCTTTACCGCTAAGTAAAATCTTAGTTGTCACATTTACGAAAGCTGCGACACGAGATTTAAAACTACGTATTAGATTGAATATTGAATATGCCTTAGAAGTATTTAATGAATGGTTAAGTCATTCAAATGTATTAGGAAGTACTCCGGACTATTTAAAGGCTGTCATTGAAGCAGGAATAGAAAGAGTTTTAAAAGCAAAAAAAAAATTACAGCAAGCGTTGTTTGAGTTCGATCAAGCGCAAATTTTTACAATACATGCTTTTTGTGCGCGCATGCTCAGGCAATATGCAATTGAAAGTGATATAGGCTTTCATGCGAGTTATGGGGAAGAAACTTTTCCTCCGTCAGAAATTTTAGCGGTGATTCAAGATTTTTTTCGAACAGAAATTCGTTTAGAAAATTTTAGCCCTGCACAACTTGAAATTATTTTAAAACATGATCCTGATCAAAAAAAACTATTAAGAGCTATTCAAAGTGGCTATGAGTTTGAAGAACTGCCTACATTTCAACAAATTTATCAACAATTTCTTGAAGGCATGCAGAATTTACAAAGAACTTATTCCATAAATTCTTCTTTATTAATGGAAGATTTTCAAGCACAAGCTCCCTTTTTTCGAAATTATAAAGGGGCCAAATCCAAAGCTGATACATTAATTAAAATTTCTCGATTTGTTGCTTTATTTGATCAAACTGAGTGGACGGTTGAAAACTTTGATCAATTAATTGGCGATGGTTTAGAATGGGTGCTAGCTTTAGATCCGAAGTTACTTAAAAATCCTGCAGCATCCTTTCGCTTAAATTATCCAGATTTTACAGCTTTATTGCATCACACTTTAGAGAGAGTCGTCTATTTAGCACGGGATGAATCTATATTAATAGCTAGACTTGCCAAAGCCTGCCAAAAGCTATTACGCAATTATCAAAGAGAAGAGGAAAAGCTTTCCCCGGACGATTTATTAAGAAAAATGGATTGGGCAATTGGGCAAGAGAACTTTTTAAAACAAATTCAAATGATTTATCAAGCGGCTATTATTGATGAATTCCAAGATACAGATCCTTTACAATGGCAAATTTTTCGACGTTTATTTCTTCCTCAAGATAAAACTTGGAAAGGTTATTTATATTTAGTCGGTGATCCTAAACAATCGATCTATTCTTTTAGGCAAGCAGATATTTATACTTATTTGGCAGCTGCGCAAGCACTCGGACATGAGCATTGTTTTTCTCTTGATGTAAATTATCGTTCTCAACCAGCATTAGTGAATGCTTTGAATGTCCTATTTTCTCCAGATCATACTCCAAAGTTTATTCCTCTTCCTAAAACAAATTTTCATTTAACTTATCAACCTGTTTTTGCTTCTACTGTCAATCAAACACGTTTATTTGAGGATGAAAAAGGAGCTGTTCACTTTTTTATGGGGGATGGGAGCAATAAAAAGAATTCAACCATACAAGATTTAGAACAAAAAGTATTTTTTCCTTTTATTGCACAAGAAATTAGACGCTTAAGGAAGCAAAAAACATTGGCCTATAGCCAATTTGCTGTTTTAGTAAGAGATCGTTATCAAGCGTTACGTCTCGCCGAATATTTTGACTCCTATCAATTACCTTATTTAAATCAACGAGGGACTAGTTTAGCTGAATCACCTGCATTGAACGCCTTAATAGACCTTATTAAAGCTGTTCTTCATCCGCAAAGCATAGGGACTCTTAGAACACTATTAGGCAATTCTTTGATTGGTTGGTCTCATGAAAAGTTGCATGATTCTTCGAATTTAGAATCAATTTTGTCAGTGATCCAATCTTTAAAGCAAGTTTTGATAGAGCAGGGATTCTCCATCTTTTATGATCGTTTCTTACAAAGTTGCTGGGGAAAAAATAAACTTTCTATTCTGGAACAATTATTAGCGAAAGAGGGAGGTGTTGATTTTTACCATGATTTACAGCAAATTGCTGAAATTGTCATTAATCATCAATATCATGAATGGAATGGACCTGAAGGGTTGATTCCATTTTTAGATCAATTTCAAAAATGGGATGAAAATGAAGATCCCAGAGTTAAGCGGTTTCAAGATCCTTCTAAAGATGGAATTAAGATCTTAACATTACATGTGAGTAAAGGTTTAGAATTTGATATTGTTTTTGCTTTAGGTTTAATTCAACGTAATTCTTTCAAAGATGAATTGATTCCTATTGAAAAAGAAGGCAAATTTGTTTTAATTCCTTTAGAAGAATCAAGTGAACAGCGACTTCACTATTGCGAAGAAATTGACGCGGAAAAAATGAGGCAACTTTATGTTGCCATGACGCGCGCAAAATATCAGCTTTATATTCCAGTAAGTCTCCATATTCCTTCTGAGCAAATTAAATATGGTGAGGCATCTCCTTTAGATCTTCTTTTAGGTAGACTTGGACAGGCTGAGTGTAGTTATGAGATCCTTTATGACCGCATCCGACATTTCAATGGTCAAAGTTTTATTAAATTCGTGGAAGAAGTAGGTTCTCGAAATAACATGACCTATTCGATTCACAGAGAAATTTTTCTAGAAAAAAATAAGAAGGATTCTGTTCCCTTTATTGATCTTGAGCCACCTAAGTCTATTTCTATTTTAACAACACCCTTATTAATGAGTTCGTTTTCAAGCTTAAATCGACTCTCTTCTTTTTCACTATCGCAGATTCCTCCTCACGATTTCAACAATCCTATTAAAACTGAACATACCTTACCAGCAAGCAGTGAAACAGGTATTCTTATTCATGAGCTATTAGAAAAAATTTCGTTTCGTAATTTTAAAGGGGTAAACTTAGCTGTTGAAACTCTTCCTTTGATTCGTCCATGGATTCAAAATGAAATGTACCGACCTTGGGAAAATGTTTTAGCTGCACTAGTCTATCAAGCCCTGAATGTAGATTTAGGCGTTCATTCTTCCCCCTTTTGTTTAGCGGATATTGAGCCATCGAAATTGGTTCGTGAAATGACTTTTCTTTTTCCGTATGAAAGTGATTTAGCAATAGAGGGATTGGTAGAAGGGCAAGGATTAATTAAAGGTTTTATTGATTTGATTTTTGTTCATAAAGGTAAATATTATATTGTCGATTGGAAAAGTAATTGGCTTGGATCATCAAACGAGTGTTATGATTTTTTTCATTTACATCAAGCTATGTTGGACCATAATTATTTCGTACAAGCTAAAATTTATACTGAAGCACTGAAACGATATTTAAAATTGGTGGAAACACGATCATTTGAAGAATGCTTTGGTGGATTTTTTTACTTATTTTTAAGAGGAATCCAATCTAACAAACAATCAGGAATTTATTTTTGTGACGCGCAGGATCTAATAAAAATTTTCTCGCCTAAAAATTACGAGTGAGGGTAATGGAAAGAGGATTCGCAAAGCAAAATTTTTTAGAATCATATAAGTTAGCTCCTTGGTTGGGCACAAAAAGAGCTCAAGACTTACCGAATTGGCCCTTCGTTAATCAGTTATTAAGTAAAAATCAACTTTCTTATTTAAACTATCTTTTAACTTTAGAACTTATTAAAGGTCAATGGATCAATCAAAACCTTGTATTGTTTATTTGCCATCTTTTGATGGCTGCTCAAGAGGGGCATTTATGCGTGGAAATCAAGGATCAGACTTTATTTCCTACGGTAAAACAACTTTGGATGAATGAAGCGGCAGCACCGTTATCTAATGAAGAGTTAGAGAATTTAACCCATTCAATTTTGCAGGGGGCAGAAAATATTCCGGTTAATTTTGTGACAGCTATGGATAGTCTTGAAAATTCTGTTTATCCGAATACTCCCATATGTATTCATAAAGGCAATTTTTATTTGCAAAAACATTGGGTTTTGGAAACAGTTTTTCTAAAAAATTTAAAAAAACATTTACAAACATCCCCAACGCTTGAATTAAATCGAATTGTTCTTGAGCAACACCTTAATGAATGTGTGTTGGAAAAAAAATTATTATTGGAACAAGCTCAAGCAATTTTAACAGGATGCTTATCGTCTCTTTCACTTATTACTGGTGGACCTGGGACTGGAAAAACTTTTACGGCTGGCCGTTTTATTCAAATTTATTGGGATAGTTTAAAAGAATGTCAGAAAAAAAACTGCCAAATTGCTTTAGCAGCACCGACGGGTAAAGCTGCTGCAAATTTACAAAAAAGTTTGAGTTTAGTCACCGCGCAGTTAAAAGACTTTCCTCCTTTAAAAGCAAAAACTTTGCATCAATTATTGGGAATTAATAATCGCTCAAGAAATGAATCAGATATAAGATTAGCAGCGGATTTGATTATTGTAGATGAAAGTTCAATGATCGATGTCAAAATGATGGCTTATTTATTTGAAGCTTTAAAAAAAGGCTCGCGACTAATTTTACTCGGTGATCAGCATCAATTACCGTCTGTAGAAGCAGGAAGTTTATTTGCTGATTTGACGAAATTAAAAACAAAAATTCCCTGTACAGAACTGAAAGTTTGTTTACGCACAGAATTAAGCTCTATTGTTTCATTAGCGCATTATATTAATCAAGGAAAGGGTCAAGAAACATTGAGCATGCTTAACGAAACACAGATTGCTGGGATTTCTCGTTTAAATTTGTCTCCAGATAGAAGAGAAGCGCAAAAAGAATTTGTCCAGCACGTTATGAATCATTTTCCTTTATCTATAAAGGTTCAAGATAATCAAAAAATATTAGAACTTTTTAATACCATTCGTATTTTATCACCTATGCGAAAAGGGTATTTTGGAGTAGATAGTATTAATCAACTCATTTGGAATCATATAAGCCAAATAAAACTATCACCAGGGTGGTTAGCCATTCCTATTATTATTGTCACGAATGATTACAAACAAAATTTGTTCAATGGCGAAACTGGTGTGTTAATTCGAAAACTACCTTTAAAATCAATAGCGAGCGAAGATTATGCTTTATTCCCTTCTAAAGATGAGGGAGAAAACATGCGTTGTTTACCCGCTTTTTTGCTTCCTAAGTATGAATTAGCTTATTGCTTATCTGTCCATAAGAGTCAGGGCAGCGAATTCGAGAGAGTCATTTTAATGTTACCTGAAGGATCGGAATGTTTTGGTAGAGAAGTTTTTTATACTGGCGTTACGAGGGCTCGTAAACATATTGAGGTGTGGGGAACTGATTTCACAATCGAAAAAACAATTTCTCAACAAAGTTTTCGCTTATCTGGGATTCAAACTCGCCTGGAAAAATTTATTTAGTCAAGTTAACGCCATTTTAACGTAAGGAACCCTCAAAAACATTCTAGGAGCCTAGCAGCTTCGATTTCTGTATTTGAAAAGAACAGTCTAGGCTTGGATAGATTCAAGCAATAATTAGCAAGATTTGCCATCAGATTGCTAAGAAACTTCCATCGACTTTTGCATGATGATTAATCACAAGATGGAGCTTAAACCCAAAGAACCAACCGATGGTTGTTTTTCCCCATTTAGCTTGCTCTTTAAAGATACGATGGGAAGAGGCACGTTTGACGCGGGCAAACCGTTAATCCTGTAGCGTCTATCAATAAAATCCCTTCACAGTTACCTTAGATGTCCTTGGATCAAGCAAAACATAGGAAAAAATGCTTCAGAGGTTAGTTGAAAAAACCTTGAGTACCCAACAAGATTAGGGAATAAATATTTTAAAGTTGTTTTTACATGGCTTAAGTAGAAGTATTTGAATGTTCTGTAATTGGAACGATGAAAGAGAAGCAAAATCGTTAGCACTTCATTTAAGGATGTTCTAAAAGTTTTTTTGCGGATTTTTCTTTTCGTATACTCCATTTGTTTTTGGAAACACATTTGGTGAAATCTATTAGAAAAATTATTCACAAGACAAAACAGTTTGATCATCTCTATCTCGTTCATTTTAGCCTCTTTGCTTAGTTTTTGCTCTGGAAAACAAAATTTTCTAACAGAAAAGAGGCCTTTTTTTCAACAAAGATCCCTCAGAATATAGCCGGAAGATGGCTTACGTTAAACTGGTGTAACTTTAATAAAATTTTTATCCTTTACTTCTTAGGACAAAGTATTCTTTTATTTTAGCCGCCAGGTGTCTCTTTCTATTATTAGATTGAGTGAAGTGGCTAAAGTTTTAAAGCGAGCTAACCCCGCATGCGTGACTTTGTCACATCCCCTTAGATTTAGATGCTGCAAAGCCGTTAAGGGTGTTAAATGTGCTAATCCCTCATCGGTGAGTTTCTTACAATCGCTTAAATCTAGATGCTGTAAAGCCGTTAAGGGTGTTAAATGCGCTAATCCCGCATCGGTGAGATTCTCGCACCTACTTAGATTTAGATACTGCAAACCCGTTAAGGGTGTCAAATGGACTAATCCCTCATCAGTGAGATTTTTGCACCAACTTAGGTCTAAATACTGCAAAGCGGTTAAGGGTGTCAAATGGACTAGTCCAGCATCAGTAAGTTTATAGCATCCACTCAGATTTAAATACTGCAAACCCGTTAAAGATGTCAAATGGGCTAATCCAGCATCGCTGAAATTATTGTACCTGCT
>NZ_BCPZ01000275.1:0-371 GCF_001950615.1 Candidatus Protochlamydia sp. W-9 | reverse complement strand
TACAAGCCTTTTTTTAATAATTAAAGCACATCAGAGAATTTTTATAGATATCTATAGAGCAGGGCATTTCTAATCAATTTTTTAAAAAATTGATCTTCTTAAAAACGTAAAAAAACACCTTCTATTTTAAAATTCTGTATTTTCTTTTATCTGAAATGTTTTTCTATTCCCTTTCGATCAATAAATTTTACCTAAACGTATACTTAAAAAAGTTTTAAGATAACAAAAAGAAGTTTAAAATATATATAAATCCATAGTCTTATATATATTTTTATTTTTAGAATGCAAGGCTTTTGATGAAAAATATTTTTTTTTTGGTCAATTTTAATGATACTATTAACTTCCTCAGTTTATACCAGTGAATTAATGCA
>NZ_BCPZ01000274.1:0-303 GCF_001950615.1 Candidatus Protochlamydia sp. W-9 | reverse complement strand
GGTTAAGGGTGTCAAATGGACTAGTCCAGCATCAGTAAGTTTATAGCATCCACTCAGATTTAAATACTGCAAACCCGTTAAAGATGTCAAATGGGCTAATCCAGCATCGCTGAAATTATTGTACCTGCTTGGATTGAGATTTTTGCACCAACTTAGATCTAAATGCTGCAAAGCGGTTAAGGGTGTCAAATGGACTAGTCCAGCATCAGTAAGTTTATAGCATCCACTCAGATTTAAATACTGCAAACCCGTTAAAGATGTCAAATGGGCTAATCCAGCATCGCTGAAATTATTGTACCTGCT
>NZ_BCPZ01000273.1:0-503 GCF_001950615.1 Candidatus Protochlamydia sp. W-9 | reverse complement strand
ATACTCATTATAGTCTTCGCGCCACTTTTCAATCGTGCTACGAGCATCCTTAACATTTAAAAACCAATTTTCATTTAAGCATTCATCACGAAGCTTTCCATTGAAACTTTCAATGTAACCATTTTGCATTGGCTTACCAGGTTGAATATACTTCCAGCTAATTTTGTTATCCCATGACCACTTCAAAATAGCATTACTAGTAAATTCCGTCCCATTATCGCTTAATATGCATGCTGGCCTCCCCTCTGTCTCTATCAACTCAGATAGCTCTCTCGCAACACGAACTCCGCTGATCGAGGTATCTACCACCATCTTAAGACTTTTCCTAGTAAAGTCATCCATAATTGTTAGAATCCGAAGGCGCCTTCCATTGGCTAATGCATCTGAAACAAAGTCAAGAGACCATCTTTGATTTGGCCTAGAAATCTCCTCAGGTCCTATTCTAGAACCTAAAGCTCTCTTCCTTCCACCCCTTTTTCTGATTTTGAGACCACTCTCTTTGT
>NZ_BCPZ01000272.1:0-503 GCF_001950615.1 Candidatus Protochlamydia sp. W-9 | reverse complement strand
ATACTCATTATAGTCTTCGCGCCACTTTTCAATCGTGCTACGAGCATCCTTAACATTTAAAAACCAATTTTCATTTAAGCATTCATCACGAAGCTTTCCATTGAAACTTTCAATGTAACCATTTTGCATTGGCTTACCGGGTTGAATATACTTCCAGCTAATTTTGTTATCCCATGACCACTTCAAAATAGCATTGCTAGTAAATTCCGTCCCATTATCGCTTAATATGCATGCTGGCTTCCCCTCTGTCTCTATCAACTCAGATAGCTCTCTCGCAACACGAATCCCGCTGATCAAGGTATCTACCACCATCTTAAGACTTTCCCTAGTAAAGTCATCCACAATTGTTAGAATCCGAAGGCGCTTTCCATTGGCTAATGCATCTGAAACAAAGTCAAGAGACCATCTTTGATTTGGCCTAGAAATCTCCTCAGGTCCTATTCTAGAACCTAAAGCTCTCTTCCTTCCACCCCTTTTTCTGATTTTGAGACCACTCTCTTTGT
>NZ_BCPZ01000271.1:0-1797 GCF_001950615.1 Candidatus Protochlamydia sp. W-9 | reverse complement strand
GAGCGCAACGGTTTAAATAAAGCGTTTTGAGATTAGGAGAGCACTTTTCGATTTCCAGAATGGCCTCTTCTTTAATAAATGAACAACCGCTTACATTTAAATAGTCGAGTTCAACATGCAAAAAAGGTTTTAACGTAATGTGATCTAAAACAACGCAGTTCATTAAAGTGACTTTTCGAGGTCGAAGACCTTTATTTTTCATTAAAAAGATTAAGGCATGTAACACGAGGCGTTGCCGCTCTCGATCAAATCTTTCTCCTTTGACCATGTGCTTAAAATCTGCTTCAATCCATTCTCCTTCTTTGTTTGTCCCAAACGCCACATTTGAGGTGCACCGGTTTAGGGTAAACGCAAAAAGCTCACTTTGAGCTTTTTCAGGAGAGTATTCTTCACGCTGTTGAATTTCTTCAAACGTCGGAGGCTTGCCAAAGCTGGCTGCGTCGGCTTGGGTGGAAGTGAGAGAAATGTCTACTTGGCGGTCGATCGCTTGTTGTAGCCTTTGTTTGGGATCTAAACTGCTTGCAGCAGCTTGCTTATATTTAAAATAAACCCAGCGATCTAGGGTTTGCTTGTGACTCTCCCGTAAGTTGACGAGATAGGGTAAAAGATTGATAGGGGCAAGTCTTTTTTTATCTTTTAAAGCTTGGCGCAAACAGTCTTGCAGATGGTAAAATTGCACGAGTAAATTCATCACCGTGCCGCTACGTAAAAGGAGCGTTCCTTTAAAGCGATCTTCTGGGTTTTCTTCATATAACTGTTCTTCTTCTTTAGAATTAAAAAGTTGAAGTTCGCGATAAGCGGCATCTTTTTGGATTAAGTCTTCAAGCCAATTATTGAGGATAAGGTTAGGCTCTAAACGAAGAAAAGCCTCTAACACTTCAGAATCTAGATGGTACTTAGCATCTAGGCAAAAAAGAGCGGAAGAAAACTGCACTTTATGTCCGAAATAATAGCGGATGACAGCTTCGACAAAAGAAATATCATTATCGACGCAGAAAATGCGCCGCGTCCCCTCTTCAACGACGTAGTTGGGGAACCTACCATCTCCTGGACGGGTCAATAAGGCACATAGGCAAGCCCAAGTCAGTTGCTTGACATCTAGATTTTCTGCGTTTTCTAACGTTTGCCCTTGAATGGTTTTGGAAATTAAGACAGGATAGACCCGTTTTTTTCCTTTTACTTCAATTTCAAAGCGGGCTAGTTCAGTCGGAGGGCTTAAGTGCCCCGCAATGCGTGCCGTCAGCGCATGAATGGCATATTCCAGCAGCGGATGCGTTGGTTTTTGTTTAAAATGTAGATGGTAGCCACCATAGGAGGCACTTGCCACGGGGTGAGCGCTATTTTTGTATTGACGTTTGAGATTCCCCGTTACTTCTAAAATTTGTTTGCACACGGCCTGGTTGAGATACCGAGCATCGGGCACTGCCGGGCAGCGAATTTTCACTTGGAAGAGATCGTCTGGATCCGGCTGGTCGATTGTCATCGCGCGAATTGCTTGTTGAAATTGTTCTTCTTCTAAACGCTGGCTTTGTCTAACTCCGCTTGGGTTAGAGATAGAGGCAAGATGAGCGCTTAACGCAGCCAAATTTTCCTCCGCGGGATAGCTATCTAAGACTTTAAGATAGTTTTCTCGTAGAGGTTCCGTGAAAGTCATCAGGGAGAGTCTTTGGTAGTAAGCTTCATGCCAATGCCAAGCCTGATCCGGATCAAGCGCATCAGCTCGTTGTCTGGAAACGAGATGATGCACGAAATGAGCGATCCAGGGCTTGAGATTTTCTATTGTATCAGGGTGCAGCT
>NZ_BCPZ01000270.1:0-147 GCF_001950615.1 Candidatus Protochlamydia sp. W-9 | reverse complement strand
CTCTATTTGCTTATCTTTTGGATAAAAGAGGAGAAATCACAGGAATTGCTTTTATTGATTTTCCATCGATAGATGTTTGCCACAATAAACGCATAAAAAGAAACAAGGTCTTTAAAGGTTTAGCAAAGAGGGGGAAAACAACTTCAG
>NZ_BCPZ01000269.1:0-143 GCF_001950615.1 Candidatus Protochlamydia sp. W-9 | reverse complement strand
TTTTATTCCTCTATTTGCTTATCTTTTGGATAAAAGAGGAGAAATCACAGGAATTGCTTTTATTGATTTTCCATCGATAGATGTTTGCCACAATAAACGCATAAAAAGAAACAAGGTCTTTAAAGGTTTAGCAAAGAAGGGGA
>NZ_BCPZ01000268.1:0-144 GCF_001950615.1 Candidatus Protochlamydia sp. W-9 | reverse complement strand
TTTTTATTCCTCTATTTGCTTATCTTTTGGATAAAAGAGGAGAAATCACAGGAATTGCTTTTATTGATTTTCCATCGATAGATGTTTGCCACAATAAACGCATAAAAAGAAACAAGGTCTTTAAAGGTTTAGCAAAGAGGGGGA
>NZ_BCPZ01000267.1:0-143 GCF_001950615.1 Candidatus Protochlamydia sp. W-9 | reverse complement strand
TTTTGTTCCTCTATTTGCTTATCTTTTGGATAAAAGAGGAGAAATCACAGGAATTGCTTTTATTGATTTTCCATCGATAGATGTTTGCCACAATAAACGCATAAAAAGAAACAAGGTCTTTAAAGGTTTAGCAAAGAGGGGGA
>NZ_BCPZ01000266.1:0-143 GCF_001950615.1 Candidatus Protochlamydia sp. W-9 | reverse complement strand
TTTTGTTCCTCTATTTGCTTATCTTTTGGATAAAAGAGGAGAAATCACAGGAATTGCTTTTATTGATTTTCCATCGATAGATGTTTGCCACAATAAACGCATAAAAAGAAACAAGGTCTTTAAAGGTTTAGCAAAGAAGGGGA
>NZ_BCPZ01000265.1:0-147 GCF_001950615.1 Candidatus Protochlamydia sp. W-9 | reverse complement strand
AAGATTTACTTATATTTCTTAAAAAACGCATTTACCTCAAAAATATATTTTAAAATGTGTGCTTAATAGCTGTGAGGATCGATTTTAACTTTCCCTCTAAATATATAATAAATGGCTGTTGTATAAGCAATCACAAGAGGGACTCCA
>NZ_BCPZ01000264.1:0-1487 GCF_001950615.1 Candidatus Protochlamydia sp. W-9 | reverse complement strand
ATAATAACTAATAAAATAAATTTGCCAACAAATCAAATCGAAGATATCTTAATATTGGGTAAGTTTGGAGTTATGTAGGTAAAGAAACGCAACTCCTCATAATCTAATCAAAAGAGTTTAAAATATTTTATTCACTTTCGATCAAGGTTGCCGACCTGCCAATTTTGATTTAAAGCTCACGTTATAAAAACAAATACAGCCTCGCCTAACCCACTAAAATAATCATTAATTAATCCTATAAATTATTAATAAATTTAAAAGGACTAAACATGACAATAAAATACATAGATAGTAATGTTTTTCCTAATAAATATGCTAATTTCTCCTCCTGCTTAAATCCAGAATTAAATCGAAGCAAAGTTTATAATGGTAAAACTTATACCCTTTTAGGAAGTATTGAGAAAGCATGTTCTTTAAAGCGGAGAATCATGGTTGGAATACTTGCAGCTTTTAAGACTTTCTTCTCTTTAGGAGTCGGACTTTTTTTTGAAAGTGTTAGAGAAGATTGGAAGACTTTTTGGAACGGTAAAAAAAGAAAAATTATTTATTCTTCTTCCTCCTTTTTACCGATTAAACTTTTGGCAGACCAAGGCGATGCTAAAGCTCAATACCTCCTTGGACTAAAGTATATAAACGGCCAAGGTATCACACAATCAGATCAAGAAGCTTTTAAATATTTTCAACTTGCTGCCAATCAAAATCATACAGATGCTCAATACAGTCTTGGTTATATGTATGAAAACGGACATGGTGTCGCACAATCGGATCAAAAAGCTGCGGAATGTTATCAACTCGCCGCTAATCAAAATCATGTAAAAGCTCAATATAACCTGGGTGTCATGTATACATATGGACATGGTGTCGCACAATCGGATCAAGAAGCTGTGAAATACTATCATCTAGCTGCTAAACAAGGTCACGCAAAAGCTCAATTCAGCCTTGGATTTATGTATGCAAATGGAAAAGGTGTCGCACAATCGGATCAAAAAGCTATTAAATATTACCAACTTGCTGCTAAACAAGGAAACGCTTCTGCTCAATGCAATCTCGGAGTTATGTATTCAAGCGGCCGCGGTGTCCTACAATCGGATCAAGAAGCCGCTCAATATTATCAACTCGCTGCCGATCAAGGTGATCTAATTGCTCAGAGGAATCTCAGAGCTATGCGTGAAAATGGACGCCTTAATAATATAGCGTAGGAAAAGTTAGCTATAAATAATATCAATTTACTGCTTACTGCTTTACTGCTAATTGCTGAGAAGATCAACCGAATAATTTAAATTTATATTTTATATGCTATCAGAAATTTTATAAAAAATAAGATTTATATCTTCAAAAAATAGATTTTGCTTAAAAATTTTATCAATAAATCAATTTTTAATTTTTATTTTATATTTATAATAAAAATATTGTAAATAATATAAATATAAACAACAATAATATATATACATATATTATTAATAATAAATTAAAAAGGAAATCATATG
>NZ_BCPZ01000263.1:0-140 GCF_001950615.1 Candidatus Protochlamydia sp. W-9 | reverse complement strand
GCTTCTTCGCAATGTTTAGATCCGGATGATGAAAGACTATTAGAAGATCGGTTTAAGAACAGTTTGAAGCTAGAGATGAAAAATCTTCAAGATTACGACATAAAGTTTGAAAATCTTCAAGTTTTTGTACAAAGTGTGCT
>NZ_BCPZ01000262.1:0-183 GCF_001950615.1 Candidatus Protochlamydia sp. W-9 | reverse complement strand
TGCAACCTTTTCTGAGAAATTTGAAAAGGGACCGATCTGTGTGGCTTCTTCGCAATGTTTAGATCCGGATGATGAAAGACTATTAGAAGATCGGTTTAAGAACAGTTTGAAGCTAGAGATGAAAAATCTTAAAGATTACGACATAAAGTTTGAAAACCTTCAAGTTTTTGTACAAAGTGTGTT
>NZ_BCPZ01000261.1:0-191 GCF_001950615.1 Candidatus Protochlamydia sp. W-9 | reverse complement strand
TCATGCCTTGCAACCTTTTCTGAGAAATTTGAAAAGGGACCGATCTGTGTGAGTTCTTCGCAATGTTTAGATCCGGATGATGAAAGACTATTAGAAGATCGGTTTAAGAACAGTTTGAAGCTAGAGATGAAAAATCTTAAAGATTACGACATAAAGTTTGAAAACCTTCAAGTTTTTGTACAAAGTGTGTT
>NZ_BCPZ01000260.1:0-191 GCF_001950615.1 Candidatus Protochlamydia sp. W-9 | reverse complement strand
TCATGCCTTGCAACCTTTTCTGAGAAATTTGAAAAGGGACCGATCTGTGTGAGTTCTTCGCAATGTTTAGATCCGGATGATGAAAGACTATTAGAAGATCGGTTTAAGAACAGTTTGAAGCTAGAGATGAAAAATCTTCAAGATTACGACATAAAGTTTGAAAATCTTCAAGTTTTTGTACAAAGTGTGCT
>NZ_BCPZ01000259.1:0-148 GCF_001950615.1 Candidatus Protochlamydia sp. W-9 | reverse complement strand
TTGATTTATACGAGAGGTGTATTATGCAAGTTAAACATTTAGTTCAACATGGAAATAGTAAAGCCATTGTCATTGACAAATCAATTTTACAAGCTGCAGGGCTTGACGAAAATTGTTTGTTTCAAATAGTTGTAGATTCAAATACAGG
>NZ_BCPZ01000258.1:0-139 GCF_001950615.1 Candidatus Protochlamydia sp. W-9 | reverse complement strand
AGAGAGAAGAGGAACTATTAAGGCAAATTGGCTTAAAAGAGATCATCCGATTTGATAATCTAGAAGATACGAGTCATTTATCCTCATGCCTTGCAACCTTTTCTGAGAAATTTGAAAAGGGACCGATCTGTGTGAGTTC
>NZ_BCPZ01000257.1:0-151 GCF_001950615.1 Candidatus Protochlamydia sp. W-9 | reverse complement strand
ATCCCTTTCGACAAAGTTTCGGCAATAGAAACATCAGCGACATTTCCAGGAGTTAGCTGAAAAGCCAAAATTTCTCCTTTCTCATTGATCATGAGATGCAATTTAAACCCGAAAAACCACCCTGAAGTTGTTTTTCCCTCTTTGCGAAACC
>NZ_BCPZ01000256.1:0-140 GCF_001950615.1 Candidatus Protochlamydia sp. W-9 | reverse complement strand
AGCTAATAGATTAATTAAAAAATTTCCGGCATTTCTGTGGCGTGTATGTTCAATTTGAGAAATATTTTTTAGTTGATCATTCACCGTTTCAATAATAGCTCGTTTTCTAAGAAGAATTTTGTCTGTCAACTTCATAAGAT
>NZ_BCPZ01000255.1:0-518 GCF_001950615.1 Candidatus Protochlamydia sp. W-9 | reverse complement strand
CATCGAGATACTCTGAGCCTTTACTGCGTAATGAAGAGCATTGATGGGATCTTTAAATTGTTTCTTATTTAGCCGTTCTTGTTTTCCTTGCTTGTAATGCCATTTGGCGAGTTCGGTAGCTAACTGCTTTTGTTCTTCTACAAAACAGGAGTCTGATGCTAAATTGAGCAGTAAACGTACGCCCTCTTCTATCTCTTTAGGAGATTCTACGACGGGAATAAGCAACAAGAGGCAGTCAAAAATCTTTTTGAGTACCTCTTTTTCCGCATGGGGCGGCAAAAAGGCCATGAAAAAATTAAACTGCTCGACAGCTCGAGAGTATTTTTCCTTCTTAATAGTAGCCAAAATTGCATCGAGGCTTTTTAAGTCTTCTAAATTTGATGGCTGCTCACTAAAAGGTTGGGGCGAGATAGGATGAGTGCTTTGCATGACTTGGCTATCCTTTGATTTAACAAAAATTCACGTCGTAAAGATACTATCAAAAAGAAACACTCCAATCAATTTAAAATTTGAAAAAT
>NZ_BCPZ01000254.1:0-143 GCF_001950615.1 Candidatus Protochlamydia sp. W-9 | reverse complement strand
TTGGAGCCAACATCAACCAGTTAGCAAGCCATCTGGTCAGACAAGCGACATTGAAAGGTTAATTGTGCTTTCAGACAAAGATGTGCAAGACTGGTGAGAAAAACACTTTCATTTTCTAAAAAGCTAACTAATCCCATTGGGTT
>NZ_BCPZ01000253.1:0-178 GCF_001950615.1 Candidatus Protochlamydia sp. W-9 | reverse complement strand
TTATCTCTTGCTATACCACCCCAAGCCCCTCTTCTTCCTGGCAAATGAGGTCCCAGTAAATTCCAAACTCTGTCGGATATATCATGTCTTCTGTGCGCTTCCATAAGATGCTCCATTGATGAGCGTAGAAGAGTAGCACATTTAAGCATTTATTTTATTTCTCCTGACTACACTATCT
>NZ_BCPZ01000252.1:0-141 GCF_001950615.1 Candidatus Protochlamydia sp. W-9 | reverse complement strand
AATAGAGGAATAAAAAGGTTCTTCTTTAAATAAACAAAGCGGCTATAACTAATTAAGTTTGGAAATTCTTTAACTAAGTATTTGGTAACATACCCATAAAAGTGCTTAAATGTTCGATAATTTGATTGATGAAATAAAATG
>NZ_BCPZ01000251.1:0-139 GCF_001950615.1 Candidatus Protochlamydia sp. W-9 | reverse complement strand
AAAAAATTTCCGGCATTTCTGTGGCGTGTATGTTCAATTTGAGAAATATTTTTTAGTTGATCATTCACCGTTTCAATAATAGCTCGTTTTCTAAGAAGAATTTTGTCTGTCAACTTCATAAGATTCTGCTTCATGTTCG
>NZ_BCPZ01000250.1:0-212 GCF_001950615.1 Candidatus Protochlamydia sp. W-9 | reverse complement strand
GCTATAACTAATTAAGTTTGGAAATTCTTTAACTAAGTATTTGGTAACATACCCATAAAAGTGCTTAAATGTTCGATAATTTGATTGATGAAATAAAATGACGATTGTCATCATCTCTGGTATCGATAGTTCAGGTTGAGGTCCTCGCTTTGTTTTGCCATGATCAATTAACTGTTTATTCCATTTCTGCTCAAAAGACTTCCAAAAATCAT
>NZ_BCPZ01000249.1:0-145 GCF_001950615.1 Candidatus Protochlamydia sp. W-9 | reverse complement strand
GAATGCTGCCGAGAAACAACGGCTACTTATGCAGCCAAAAAATTTGGAATTAAGGATAAAACCGCTACGGAAATTTATCAAACTGTAGCAAAACGAAAACAAGAATTAAATCCCCTCCTCCCCACAGAGGTGATCAGCGTTGATG
>NZ_BCPZ01000248.1:0-145 GCF_001950615.1 Candidatus Protochlamydia sp. W-9 | reverse complement strand
GTATAAGCAATAATCCCAGCTAATAGATTAATTAAAAAATTTCCGGCATTTCTGTGGCGTGTATGTTCAATTTGAGAAATATTTTTTAGTTGATCATTCACCGTTTCAATAATAGCTCGTTTTCTAAGAAGAATTTTGTCTGTCA
>NZ_BCPZ01000247.1:0-1127 GCF_001950615.1 Candidatus Protochlamydia sp. W-9 | reverse complement strand
CTCATAGGCTAATTGATAAAGGCTGTCTTTCCAGCGCTCCATATGGCTTAGAATTGCTTCTCTATTTTGAATAAGTAGGTTAGCGCAGTGATTGCCAAATTCGAGATAGGGAAGCAACCAGAGATGCTCTAATATATCCTGATAGATCGAGCAGATAGGAACTATAAGTTTAAGTTCGTTGGATTCTAAATTTGCCACAATGATTGTACTGACGATTTCTTCAAGTTGAATGAGTTGTTGAGCTTGATTCTCCTGGATATCGTACAAAAATGTTTCAAAATCAAAAAGAAGTACTAGTTTTTGTTCTATCAAATTTTGTACTTCTTCTATCTCTAATTTTAGCAGGCGACATAAACATTCACGCTTGATACCAATATCTTCTAAACGATTAATTTCTTCGAAGAGCAATTTGGCACTGACGAGTATATTCTCTTCTATTTTGGAATTTGTTTTATAAACCTCAACTAAACCGTTTACTTGATCTAATATAGATATTTGCGAACTTTGGGAAAAAGGAGAATAGTAAGGATTGTTGAATTTAACTGATTCTACATTCATAACTTATCTACTTATATAAATAAATTGTTAAAACCTTTTATAATTATTATTTTAAATAATAAAAATATTAAAAACAATTAATATTTATATTATGAAATAATTTAAAATAAATTATAAATTTATATAAATAGTCAATTTAAAATAATGTGATTTATTTAAAAGAACATTAAAAATGAAACAAATTTTTAAAAATTTTATAGAATAAAAAAATAAACTAAATGTAAATTAATTAAGAATTCCTAACTTTTTATTCATGTAGGCCTGATAAGAAAAGAGCTCCCCATAGATGAGGTTTTTCCCGTTTTTGCTCAATCGCCACCAGCATGGCTTTTTGCAAAGCTCTGGCCTTATTTAGCTTTTCTACTCCTGTTCCTAACAGGTGGCGATAAAATGTGTCAACCATCTGAAGGGTTAGATTACTATCTGGCAGACGCCAATAAGTCGCGACCGTTGATAGGGCTCCTGCGGCAAGAAAGGACCAGACAGGACCAACGCTTCCTTCCCTGTGAAGCTTGCCTCTACCGGAGAAACAGGCGCTCATAAAAACCAACTCTGAGTGAAGAGTAAGC
>NZ_BCPZ01000246.1:0-21469 GCF_001950615.1 Candidatus Protochlamydia sp. W-9 | reverse complement strand
ATTAAGGGTTGGACATAATGAACCACTGTTCAAGTTCGGCACCAAGCATAACATACTTAGGACTAACAAGTAAACTTAAATATTAAAATATTATATTAATTAGAATTAATAGGTAAAAAGTTAGTTTAAATGTTGGAAAATATAAAAAATAGCGATAAATATTTCAAATCTTTTTCTTTTAATTTTAAAGATGTTTTTTTTTCTAATAATGAAAATAAATCTATAAATAAAATTGAGTCTTTTTCTAAGAAATTTTTTAACCTCTTTAAGTTAATTCCAGTTACATTCGATTTATTAATCGGAACCATTTTTTGGATCAAAGAACATACAATCAAAAAGTTTTCTTTTTCTTCAAAAATTCGAAATATAGCTAAACAAAATAATATTGAATTTTCTGAGATTATTAAAATTAATCAAAATACCTTTATCAATCAAACTTTTATTACTTTCCCTTATCTTGAGATTTCTCGACTTGGAGATTATGCTAAATTTTATTTGAACGCAAAATGGATTGCTGATCAATTAAATGTCCCTGTGATTATTAGGCCTTTTCCCGATTCTCATTTTTTCAAAATTTCTGAAAATCATAAGTTTTACCTTCAAGAATCTTCAAAAACAAATAATTTTAAATTTCTTAGTAAAGAACAGGCCGAAAAGATTTGTAGTGGTGAATTAAAAAAAGAAGATTTAGGACCGGGGATATTTACGGCTCCTTATTTTTGGGATTGGAGACCTAAAATTAATTGGGCTGAAAATAAAGCTTTTAAAGTGGCCTATCAGGATGACTTTGCTTCCGCTAGCCATATCAAATTTCCTATTGTTGAACCTGTAGAAGGCAAAGTTAATATTGCTATTCAAGTAAGAGACGGTGGAGATTTTGATAATCTTCAAGACAAATTTTTATATCCTTTACGTTTTCCTGATTTAAGTTATTATGACGCGCAACTTGCCTATGTCCTTAACTTAGATGAATATAAAAATAAACCTTTGAATATTTATATTTTTACTGATGCGGTTGATCCCTCAAGCCTGAAAATAAGGTTTCAAACTATTGTTAACCAAAATGGTCATAGTCAGGATGTAACCATTAATTATCGATCAAATCAACGTAATGCAGATGAAGCTATTTTAACTGACTTAATTTCAATGGCTAATTTCTCTATTTTTATAAGGGCAAAATCAGGTTTTTCAGATCTTTCAGCTTTTTTGGGGCAGCCAGAATTAGAGATTCACCCTCATACTGGTAAACTGACAAAAGAAGGAGTTGCGTCTATTGATCAAGTAAAAATCATTAAAAGAGATAGTAGAAATCCGATTGTTAATGAAGAAGGAGACTTATGCTTAATTCAAGAAGGCAGATATGCAAAACAATGGCCGCAAGATCGACTTACTGATTTTGCCTATGTTTATCGTTGTTATAAAGGGGCCCATAGTTAGAATCTGATAATCTATTTTTATCGATAGTTAGAAATTAGTATTTTAATCCTGAATTTAGAAAACCATTTTGAAGAGAGCGTATATAGCATAGCAAAGTTAGCAGAATTTTTGTTTTGTTGAATTTTTGGAGAGGCGAATTTAATCGGTGCAATGCACCGATTATCTACTTATCTACTCATCCAAATTTCTGTGGCTATTTTACTTGAGTTTTTAATTTACTGCCATCGACGGTAGCGGGCTCCGACTGTCACTACTTTAGCTTCTCCACCTGTTCCTGCTAAAGCAACAAACCAAGCCATGATGCATAGAATGGGATTGGTTTGCCAATAATATTGGGTGGCTAAAATGGCAACTGTTAAATGAGGGGCAAAGAGCCAACCCATCCAAGTAAGGGGATTAAAGGGGATGGTAACCGCAAAAAGCATTGTCAACCTAGGAAATAGCGTGATAAAGAGTAAAAAGAAAATACCGTGGGAATCCCAAAAATTCATAAAATTCTCCTTTCAAATTAACCCGTTATAGCGATGTGTTTTGAATTGTTTTCATCCAAGGAAAATAGAGGACATCCCGAATCGAATGAGAATTAGTTAATATCATGACCAGTCGGTCAATTCCAATTCCAATTCCCCCTGTGGGAGGCATACCTTGGCAAATCGCTTCAATAAATTCTTCATCCAAGGGACTAGCTTCTTCATCACCAGCTTCACGACGATCTGACTGTAGCTCAAGCAAATGACGTTGAATTTCAGGATCGTTCAATTCGCTGTAAGAATTGCACACTTCTTGTGTTAAAATAAAACTTTCAAAACGTTCAACGAGTCCTTCTTCGCGATATTTAAGATCACGATGTGGTTTACAAAGAGGCGTTGTCTCGATGGGATGGTCGTAAATGTGATGGGGTTGAATTAAATGAGGTTCTACAAAAACTTCAAATAAAGCCGCAATCAGAAGTCCGCGACTCAATCCTTTAATTTTTTTAGGATCACAATGTGCACTCTCTAGCAATAAATGCCGCATCTCTTCATCAGATAAAACATTAGGATCGAGATTAGCATATTTTTTAATGCTTTCTTTCATAGTCAATCGAATCCAAGGAGCTTTCATATCGACATAAATTGTTTCAGCTCCTTCATGTGCTGTATAAGGAACTTTCGTGGTTCCATATAGGTCTAGAGCAAGCTTTTCGAAAAGGTTTTCCACAAAGTTCATCATATCGAAATAATCCCAATAGGAAGCATAAGCTTCTAACAAGGTAAATTCAGGATTATGATTGCGATCAATGCCTTCATTACGAAATACACGTGCCATTTCATAAACTTTATGCATCCCTCCTACAATTAACTTTTTAAGAGGAATTTCTAAAGAAATGCGTAAAAACATTTCTTGATCCAGCGCATTTAATTTTGTGATAAAGGGGCGGGCTTCTGCTCCTCCATAAATGCTTTGTAGGATTGGTGTTTCTACTTCTAAGAATTGATACTGGTCAAAGTAAGATCGGATTTCTTTCAAGATATGACTACGGGTACGAAAAACTTTAGCTACATCTAAGTGGGAAATCAAATCTAACCAACGTTTACGATAACGCAATTCTTTATCAGCCAGTCCACCATATTTATCGGCAAGCGGAAGTAGGGTTTTACAAAGAAGAGTCAGCTGTTTGACAAAAACAGTTAGTTCTCCTTTTTGAGTATGGAATAAGTAGCCTTCAACTCCAATGATATCTCCGAGGTCGATTTTTTTTTCGATAAATTTATATGGAGATAATTCGGGTTCTTCAGAACTAGGTTCAAAGTTCGTGACTAGCGTTTGATCTCGATTAAACATGATTTGTATGCGCCCTGTTTCATCCTGTAGATGTCCAAAGGCATTTTTTCCCATGGAACGAAAAAGGACAAGACGGCCAGCCAAACAAACAAAAGGTGTGGATCCTGAAGCTGCATCTTCACTATGTCCAATTTGTTTTGTATCGTATTCTTGATGAAGAGATTCTGCTGTATGAGTTGGTGTATATTTAGCGGGATAAGGATCTATCTTGCATTGACGTATTTCAACAAGTTTACGTAAGCGGTTTTGGTATTCTTCATGTTGGTGATAATCAGGTTTTTTTGTCATAAAACTCATCTATTTCTTTAAAGGGGTATTTTCTAAATCCAAATTGGGAATACGAACTTGAATGGGTCTTTGTTCGTCACTGCGGCTGTATTCAAGACGTGCATAAGCTTGCACTGTTGTCCAAATTAATGCCAGCGTATAAAGAACAAACATGAAAATAAAAAATTTTGTTTGACGGTTTGCTTCTCTTAATAATTTAATTGTTTGGGCAAATTTCATATGGGACTCCTCATTTTCAAATTGTTTATACAATAAATGAGGATTTCTCTCAAAACTTGTCTAAGCTTATAATTTAAAGTTTAAATTGTTAGATGACATGTCCTACTAAATCATAGTCTGCAACATCCGTGATTTCAACCGTGTAAATTTCTCCAAAAGCTTTTACTTTCCGTCCATCATTGATCAGGACTTGTCCATCAATATCTGGGCATTGACCAGTATGTCTTCCAATCATGAGAAGTTCCGTTTCTGGATGATAACCTTCCACTACAACTGCGATTTTTTTACCGATCATTTTTTTGAGATTTTTTTTCACAACTTTCTTTTGAACTTGCATCAAACGATGATAACGATCTTCTTTCATTTCATCAGAAATTTGATTAGGTAAATCGTAAGCGTGGGAACCAGGTTCTCGTGAAAATTTAAAGATTCCAACATTTTCAAGAGGATAGTCCTGGACAAATTGAATAAGTTCTTGAAACTGTTCTTCCGTTTCCCCTGGAAAACCAACTATTAAACTGGTACGAATGGAGACGTTTGGAATTTCTCGGCGTAACTTAGTGATAATTTCGATAATATCTTCTTTTGAAGTGGCTCGCCTCATGGATTTAAGAATTTGATTGTTTACATGTTGAATAGGCATGTCAAGATAAGGACAAATGCGAGAATCACTTTTCATTAAGGCAATTAACTCATCAGTGATTTCATCAGGATACAAATAGAGGAGGCGAAGCCAAAAAGCTTGTTTGATTTCTAGCATTGATTGCAAAAGGTTTAGCAAAGCTGTTAATTTTTTAGCCCCTTGATCTTTTCCGTAATCCCCTAAATCTTGTGCAATTAAAATGACCTCTTTAACACCTTGATTGAGAAGAAGATTGAACTCTTTGAGAATTTGTTCTTTGCCTTTACTTTTTAAAGGGCCTTTAATTGTGGGAATCACGCAATAAGCACAACGTTTACGACAGCCTTCAGCAATTTTTAAATAAGCGTAGTGTTTAGGAGTAGAAAGGCGGCGAGGAACTTCACCAGCCTCTAAGTAGCTTCTTGCTGAAGAAATAATCTGTCCTTTTTGAGTGGATTGAACAGCCTTTAAAATGCCTTCTACATCTCCTGATCCTAATAAGTAATCAATACTGGGAAATGTGGTTTTTAAAGCGTCACTATGTGTTTGAACCATACATCCAGTAACAATTAACTTTGCTGTTTTTTTTCGTTGAGAGAGGACCTCTTCAACGGTATCCATAGATTCTTGACGAGAAGCCTCTAAAAAACCACAGGTATTAATCACTAAATAATCAGCTTCTTCGAGAGTGGGGGCAACTTCATAACCTGCTTTTAATAAAATCCCTAACATGACTTCACTATCGACAAGATTGCGAGGACAACCCAAACTAATAAAATTAATTTTATTTCCTTCATGATCAAAGCAAGGGGAAGAAGATTCGCAAGAATCATTTTTCAATGCAATGTGATTTTGATCTTTTTTGACACCTTGATTTTTTAAAATAGGCAACATAGAACGAATGACTCCCTTATAAACTTTTGATCAAGAACAAGCGGATTTAATGACGTTTTGAAATAAATTTTGGAAATCAATTTATTCTTTTAACTATTTAATTTCAAGCTATTTGAAAGATAGGTGATTGTTAAATTTAAATGTTATTTTTTATTTAATAATTTTTTTTAATATAACTTTATTTTTCCATTAATAAATCTAATTTATGATTAAGGTAAATTAATTTGGAAACTAAAATAATAAAAAATTTTTTTTAATATTATAATCTAAAAAAAGAAATAAGGGGGCATAATTTATCATTTAGTCAAGCTAATCAAAAGTAAGCATTACAGCTTTTAAAAAAAAGTTGAAGAGGGATTAATATCGACGAACAATTTTATTCCCTTAGGGATGGAAAATTTTTGCATTAAATTTTCTAGAACTAAATTGAGAGGAATCATAGAGGGGCCCCGTAGCAAAAATTGATATCGATAAAGATCTTTGATTTTTGCATATCCACAGGGAATAACAGGATTAAATTCGTAGTGTTGGGGAAGTTGAAAAATGAGCAATTCTCGAAACTTCTGAGCAATTTCATATGTTTGATCGAGTTGCTTTCCACTGAAGGTTAATTTGGCGAGATGGGAAAAAGGGGGATAGTGGAACATTTCACGCACAGCAATTTCTTCTTCGTAGAATCCTGCGTAGTCTTGCTTGGCAGCATGTTGAATAGTAGAATTTTCAGGCATGGAAGTTTGAATAATGACTTCTCCTTTTGTCACACCACGACCTGATCGACCTGCCACTTGTGTAATTAGCTGAAAAATTGTTTCAGAAGCTCGGAAATCGGGAATATTAAGTCCTGCATCACTATTAAGAACGCCAACCAGAGTGACTTCTGGAAAGTGTAATCCTTTTGCGATCATTTGTGTACCAATCAATACATCCGCTTTTCCAGTTCCAAAATCGCGGAGTAATTTTTGATGACTTCCCTTGTGTTTCGTAGTGTCAGCATCAATTCGCATTGTGCGTATTTGAGGAAAAATAGCGTGAAGGGCTTTTTCAACATGCTCTGTTCCAGCTCCTCGAAATTTAAGATGCTTGGTTCCTCGACAAGAAGGGCATTCTTTAGGGGGTGGAGAAATTTGATAACCACATAAATGGCAGGAAAGATGATTGTCTCCTAAATGAAATGTTAAAGGAATTTCACAATGAGTGCATTTAACAATATGAGAACAAACTTGACATAGAAGCGTTGTATGGTAGCCCCTCCGATTGAGAAATAAAATGACTTGTTCACCTTGTTTTTGTCTTCTTTCAATTCCAGACAATAAAACTTCAGAAAAACTTGTCAACGTTTTTGCTCGTTCAAATTCTTTTTTCATATCTACAATAGTCACCTCTGGAAGGGTAGCTACATCTGCTCGTTTGTGTAAAACACTCAAGGCATATTTACCATTGAGAGCATTATAATAGCTTTCTAAACTTGGCGTTGCACTTCCTAACACAACAGTTGCTTGAGCGAGTTTCCCACGCATCACGGCAACATCTCTAGCTTGATAGCAAGGCGACATTTCATTTTGCTTATAAGATTGCTCATGTTCCTCATCAACAATAATTAATCCTAAATTAACTACTGGGCTGAAAATGGCTGAGCGAGCACCCACAATAATTTTAGCTCGCCCTTCACGAATTTTATGCCACTCATCTCGTCTTTCACCTTCGCTTAATCGATGATGTAAAATGGCAATTTTTTCTGCAAAACGACTTCTAAAACGTTGAATCGTTTGTGCTGTTAAAGAAATTTCAGGAACGAGCATGATCGTTCCTTTTTCTAACTTCAGAGCTTTTTCTATTGCTTGGAGATATATCTCTGTTTTTCCACTTCCTGTTACACCATGGATTAAATGGGTCTGAAAGATTTTTGCGTTTAAAGAGGCATCGATCTTATTTAAAGCTAATGCTTGATCTCCGTTCAATATTTTGGGTTTAGTCATAAAGTAGTCTTCATCCACAAGCGGAGAACGGTCAATTTTGATTGTTTCGACAATAAGAAGTTGTTGTTTGGCTAAAGATAAAACACTACTTCGAGAACTTTTGCTTTCTTCCAGAAGCTTAGAAAGTAAAATGCCGTTTTTCACTTGCAACATAACTTCCAATACAGAAGCCTGCGCTGGCTTTTTCTCTCTAATATCAACACAAACCTGTCTAAGAATTTCTTTAGATTTGCCCCGTACAACAAAAAGTTGTTCTTTTTCTTTCATTCCTTTGCGTACACTGGGGGGTAAAATAATACGGAAAATATCTCTTAACGGAGCACAATAATATTTTGCTACCCATAAAGCGAGCTTAAATAGTTCTTCGGGAACAAGAGGAGTCTCGGATAATAAACGTGTAATTGGTTTGATATTTTTAAAGTTAGAATCTGATTTAATTTCCACAATATAGCCTGTCCTTGAGTGTCCTCGAACAGGAACTTCTACGCGACTTCCTTTTTGAGCTGCTTCTAATTGAGAAGGAACAATTCCATAATCTAATGTTTTGTCAATCGATATATCTAAAATAACCGAAGCAATAGCGGCAAAAGGTTTCATGTTTAGCTAATTGTTGAGATTTTCGTGAGAGGTGTTAATTCATTACATATAGCTCTCCACAAGAGAGATTTTAGCTGAGGTTCTTTAAGGTAAAGATCTAGATCGGAGAGCAAAAGAAGAGGAGTTTGTAGAAGGAAATGTTTGCCTAGTTTAGGTTCTTCTCTATAATAACTCATTAAATCTGGTTGTAAATAGAGATGATAATCACTGGCAATGACAAGGCATAGTTCTTTAGCTTCGAATAATTTATTCCATTGTTTCTCTTTCTCCAATTTTAATGCAGAGACGACCCTTGATGGAGCAAAACGTAAACTAATTGCTTTAGCAATATTTTTTAAAAGTTTTAAATGACTTTCTTGGTTACCAAAAGAGAGAATTACAATGGACGGTACTTGCCGTTCGTACGTCCATTTATTCATTAATTTTTTGGCAAATTGGTCATTTGGAATAGTGTTAGAAAGTGCATAAGAGGGAAAATTTTTTTTAAAAATTTCTTTGAACTCTTGATTTTCAATTGTAGGAGAAACAGCAACTATGGGTTCTAACGTAAGAAGAGAAGGAAATTTTGTTTTTTCAACTTGTTTTAAAATCTCAGACTCTTTTTTTTGTAGCGGAAGGCTTTCAGGTTCAGTGGTAGTGGGCTGAGGATTAGGGGAGAAAATAGTAAGGGGAGGTGTAGACGGCTGCAAATCTGGTGAAGTAGGCGGCTTTGAATAAGGGGCAGTAGAAAAAGAAGAAGGGAAGACTTGTTTGGCGTTATTAGAGGAGACAAAACTTTGGTTTTTAATCGATTGTTGATTTTTTAGAGAATGGCTTAAAAAAGGTTTAAAATGTGCGTAAGAGTTAGGAAAACTTAAGAGAGTTTCATTTAGTTTATGTTCTCTAGCTAGAAAAAGTCGTGTTAATGATAAAAGCTGTGTATATTTTTCCCTAATATTTTCCATTTACATTCCCTTTTGAAGCATTTGCCTTTTCTCTAAATTTAAATAATGGAATCCCCTTTGCTCATACCGTTGTATTAAGAGAGGGAGTAAAGTATTTTGTTTAGCGAAAGATTTGAAATGTTTATAAGTCCATTCTTCACCATAAACTTTAACGAGCTGTTCTTTTTTTCTGATTAAGAAATAAACCACATTTTCATTGTTCCAATACAAATTTGCAACTTTAGGAATTTGTTTAGCAGTAACGTTAAATAATTTCAAAAGCTGTTTAAAAGAACGTTGAAAATAAGGGGGAAAAGTAACTTTGGCTTTTACCATTTGGCACAATTGAAAAGTATGAAGAAGGTTCATTTGATGATTAGCGAGATGCCACGTTTGGTAAACAGAATCATAAAGTTTTAAATGAGATGGGGTGAGTGAAGGATTTTTTGAAAATTGTTCACAGTAGTCTTTCATTTTTGTTAAAGGGCCTTTAATCCATTTAGATATCGTAATATGCTCTTGGTTGGGGTGCGTTCCTAAAAGCTGATTAAGTAAGTGAAGTAAGGGAGATATAGAGTAATCTATTTTTCCTGGCGGGAAATGTTGATGATCCATCCATTTTTGAATATGGCAAACAAACTGGTGAACGTTTAGAAATTCCATGATGACAAATTGAATCAATAATGAATTATCTTGATAGTATGCGTTGAAGTGTTTGGTCGGCCCTGGAATTTGTGTAAACACGCCTCAACCTGCTTTCATTTGCTAAAAGCTTAGCATACGAAAAAGAAAACTTAAATAAAAATATTAAAACGAGAATTTTCAAAAAATAAATACTTTATTTAATAAATAAACTAATTTACTTATGAAATATACTATTGGATAACAAAAAAGATTAAGATTGTTTAATAACTATTTTTTGACTTTATTTAGCAACCGCGTAACTTTTAATTACGCGGTTGAAATAGTTTAAACTATTTGACTAGCAAACAACGATTAAAATTTCTTTTGCGACGAATTTTTTGAGTGTTCTGGTTTTTGCTGATGTTGTTGCTTTTGATTAGGATTTTGTTTTTGTGGCTGAGGTTGTTTTTTATCCATAGAAGCCTCCTTAAAATTTTTGACTGCTTTTTAATTGTCGTGGTTAGTAGCCATACTTGTCTACTGTATACCATGAGACTGAAACAGCATGTGTTTTAATTAACACTCCTTTATCTATTCATTTTCTTAAATTCGTTGTCAATAAAAAAATAATTTATTTTTTTCTAAATAAATTATTTTTTTATCTAAATAACTAACTGTAAAAAAGTTAATATAAAAAATATTTTAAGTGAAAATTAGAGTTTGAAAAATTTTAAGTAAAAAATTATTGATTTATGATTGAAATAAGTTCAATTGAAAGTCAGTTAAAGGAACTTTTACTTTAGAAACCATACTCTTTTTTGAACGGGTAGGCTCAAAAGCGCTCTTACGATTCGCATTTTCTTCCAAATGTTCTAAAATTTCTTTAGAACGGTTTAAAACGGCTTGTGGAAGCCCAGCTAGGCGAGCAACGTGGATTCCATAGCTTTTGTCAGTTCCTCCTTTAATGATTTTTCTTAAAAATGTAATGTGATCGTCCGCTTCATGAACAGCAACGTTGTAATTAACAGCACCTGGAACCTTCTCTTCTAATTTTGTAAGCTCCCAGTAATGAGTTGCAAATAATGTTTTAG
This sequence comes from Candidatus Protochlamydia sp. W-9, assembly GCF_001950615.1. Taxonomy (NCBI): domain Bacteria; kingdom Pseudomonadati; phylum Chlamydiota; class Chlamydiia; order Parachlamydiales; family Parachlamydiaceae; genus Candidatus Protochlamydia; species Candidatus Protochlamydia sp. W-9. The sequence goes on along the minus strand of NZ_BCPZ01000246.1, from coordinate 10,974 downwards.
CCATTCTTTTTTCTGTTGTTAGAAGATATTCTGCCACAGACCAAGCAATTGATATGCCGTCATATGTACTTGTTCCCCGACCGATTTCATCTAAGATAACGAGAGATTGAGAAGTGGCATTGTTTAAAATATTTGCCGTTTCAGTCATTTCAACCATAAAAGTTGACTGACCTCTAGATAAGTCATCACTAGCACCTATTCGTGTAAAGACTTTATCGATAATTCCTATGTGAGCTTTAGCTGCGGGAACGAAAGAACCTATTTGAGCTAAAATGACAATTAAAGCTACTTGTCTCAGATATGTCGATTTTCCTGCCATGTTAGGGCCTGTGATTAAGAGCAATCGATTAGCTTGATCATCTAAATACGTGTCATTGGGAATAAATTTTTCATGTCGGCACACTGTCTCGATTACTGGATGCCTTCCCTCTTCGATCACAAGAATGGAGCTGTCATCAATGACAGGACATGTGTAGCAATACTTTTTTGCTACATTGGCTAAAGATATTAAACAATCAATTTTAGCTAACGCTTGAGCAACTTCTAATACATTTTTAGTATATGAAGCAACTTCTAAACGAAGTTGGTGAAAGAGTTCACTTTCAATAGAGTTAATGCGTTCTTCCGCTGTTAAGACTTTGCTTTCATATTCTTTTAACTCAGGTGTGATATACCGTTCAGCATTAACAAGGGTTTGTCGACGTATAAAGTGATCAGGCATTTTATCTATTTGACCGCGACTGACTTCGATAAAATAACCAAACATTTTATTAAAACCTACCTTTAGGGTTTTAATACCGGTTTCTTCTCTGATTTGAGTTTGGTAACGAGCCATCCAAGCTTTACTGTCATGACTGATTTCTCGCAATTCATCTAATTCACGATGAAAACCTTGTCGGAACGTTTTCCCTTCACCAAGTCTTAGAGGGGGCTCTTCTACGATTGCATTGGATATTAATGCATTCATTTTAGACAGAGGATCAAGTTTTTGTGTGTGCTCATTTATCCATTCTGAAGGAATGTTTAACAAAAGAGATTTAATAAATGCAATGGGCTTAAAAGAAAAATGAAGAGCTATAAGGTCCCGAGGAGTAGCGTAGCAAGCACTGACTTTCATCATCAAGCGTTCAATATCTTTAATTTGAAGGAATAGATTTTGTAATTGATCTACAATGTGTTCGTGATTTAATAGAGCTTGGATCCCATTTTGCCTTTGATGAATCTCAGAAACTTTTAAAAGAGGTTGCTTAACCCAATGATGCATGAGACGAGCACCCATAGGAGTCTGCGTTTGATCAATGACACCTAACAATGTATGACGCCTACTTCCATCTTGTAAAGAATGCGTTAGTTCCAGATTACGCTGTGTCATTCGATCTAACATCATAAACTGAGAAGAAGAGTAGCAACGAATGCTTTGAATATGTTGGATTGGTAGACACAGTGTCTCTTGTAAATAATTTAATAAAGCTCCTGCTGCATTGATAGCTGCAACCATTCCGCTTAGTCCAAAACCATCTAAGCGTTGAACCTTGAAATGATTAATGAGGAAATCATGTGCTTGTTGATGCTCAAATTGCCAGTCTTCTAATGTATTGACTATAAAAGAATATGTTTGTTGCATTTCTTCAAACAAGGAAGCATGTTTTTCTTTGAATTTTTCAGAAGTTAAAAATTCAGCAGGGTGTAAGCGATAAAGCTCATTTAAAAGTTCTCTTTCTTGCGTAAATTCACTCACCCAATATTCACCAGTCGTCAAATCTAAAAAAGCTAATCCAAAAATTTGCCCCACTTTTACTAAGGCAGCAAAAAAATTATTGTTTTTGTCGGAAAGAAGAGAGGAGTTAATAACTGTTCCAGGAGACACAACACGAACAACTTCGCGCTTGACTAAACCTTTAGTTTTTTTAGGATCTTCTATTTGTTCTGCAATGGCAACTCGAAATCCTTTAGCGACAAGTTTATCGATATATCCTTCACTTGTATGAAAAGGAATTCCACTCATGGGAATTTCTTGCCGTTTAGTCAATGTCAGCTCCAACTCTTTAGATAGCAGTTGAGCGTCTTCATAAAAAGCTTCATAAAAATCACCCATCCGAAAAAATAAAATAGCATCGCCCGCCATTTTTTTACAGGCGTGCCACTGCATCATCATGGGTGAAATTTTACTTTCATCACGGAAATGTTGTTCAAAATCAGACATAAATAAACTTATTTTTAATTGAAAAATAAACAAAATTTTATGAATTTTTAAGAACTATACCAAACTTCAGTAATAAAAGTACAATTTAGATAAATTTTTGTTTTTGAAATGAGGTGTTTTGGGATCAATCTTATAGAAAGATCCCTGACCATAAATGCAACGAATGAGATCATTCATTTAGATGTAACAAACAAAATCTGCATTTAAGAATATATCAATGTCTTAAATAACAAAGGGAATAATTTTATAAGGGACTCTTTGACAATAAATTTTCCAATCTTCCCCATATTTTTTGAAGCAGCGTTGATCATCTCTAAAGGCGCGATCAGTTAATAAGATGGTTAAGAAAACAAAATAAAAATAGGGTAGAAAATTCTCAAATAGAGCTGATGCACTCCAACAAAAGGCTCCAAGCAGTTCAGGAAGATAATGAAAATGTCTAGACAAACCCCACCAGCCAGAGGCTAGTAAAAGATTTTGTTTCGATTCTCCTGTTTGTGTTGTATATTTTGCAATTGTCAAAATGGGTTCTTTCCCCCAAATACGGCAATTTCCTTGATTTTTTCTCACTAATTGTCTTTGTCGATCTGCCAAATAGTTAACTAAAATTCCAATCACTCCAGCGACAAATAATAAACTGGATAGAGCTAAACCTAAGTGATTAGGGTGATCAACTAAATAGAGAGTAGGAGATGTATAAATACCTGGAACCCAAACAAGACATCCCCAACAAATATAGTAACCAGCTCTGTCGTGCATGATATCTAACGAACGAAGGTATCCAGGTTCCCAGATAAAAAATTTTGTAATATAAATCAGTTGGAGAGCTACTGCAACAAACATGGAATCGCTTAATCCATCAAGCTGTTGTTGTTTAGCAGCAAAAGAAATCACAATCAAAGCCCAGCTCATCATTCCAAATCGACAGTTAGTAAATTGCTTAATATCCCAACCGAGTAAGCGAGGGTAAAGTTCCATTCCCCAATAATAATCAAAAATGATATTTCCCGATCCTCCAACATCGCCATTTGAGGGAAAATAATGCCCTTTTAGGACAAGAAAAAAGCAAAAGCATAAACTAAATATATTCAAGGCTCCAAGTAGACCCGGAAAATTGTCATAAATAATTGTTGGAGCAAACAGTTGGTAATAACAAGATGCGATTAAAAAAATGGAGATCGTAACAATAAAAGCAGAAAACCCATTTGCTTTATAAAGGGGAACGTGTCCAGCAGGAGTTATTGGTCCCTCATAATCCTCTCCAGGTAGAATGCGCATTAAAATAAGCTGAAGAGAAGCAAAAATTACTAACATTGTCCAGGCTATAGAAGTTCCAAAAAAATAAGGAAACCAAATCGTTTTTAATGTGGACAGAAAACCTTGTTGCCAAGCAAATTCTATAAAACGAAAAAGAGAGCCTTCTAAATAAATATTGGTGTACCAAAAAGCAAACACAGTGGGAGGGCAAAGTAATAAAAGAATCAAAGGACCAAAAGTTTGTCGAAAAAAAGATGTTTGTGTTGGCAACATGTGGCCTCGCGAGAGAGAATTTACTAATTTTTTCTAGAATATGTTTGGTAATGCATAGCATTTCAATAAGAATTACTCAATTAAAAATTCGGAAAAATCTTGTTTTTCTATTAAGATGATTGCTCTTTTGAATCTTCTAAAAAATTCCATCCTCCCCCTAATGATTTATAAAGAGCAATATAGTGGAGAATTAATTGCATCTGACTTTCATTAAAAACTTCTTCTAATTCTATGAGAGCTCGATTAGTAAATTGAACTTCTAAATAATTTTTAAATCCTTTTAAATAAAGCTCTAAAGTGCCTCTTTGGGCTTCTTGAGCGGCGGAGTAAGCAACAGAAAGTTGTTGATGACGTTCTAATTCGTAGTGAAAAGAAGCAATAGCATTTTCAGTTTCTTCTAAAGCCTCTAAAACTGTCTTTTGGTATTCAAATAAAGCTTGCTTGGTTTTAAGTTTATGATAATCAACATCTCGTTTCAATAAACGGCTATTAAAAATAGGCATTAAAAGCTGAGGATTTGCAAACCATGTACCGCCCATTGTTGGGTTGAGAAGAGATTTTAAATGAGGTGTAACCATTCCGACAAATCCTTTTAAGGAAAGTTTGGGGAAGAGGGCAGCTTCTGCGCTTCCAACACTTTCTGTGGCTGTTGCCAATTGTCGCTCAGCTCGTCTAATGTCTGGACGCCTTCTCAATAATTCTGAAGGAATACCGATAGGTTTTTCAACAGGTAAACAAGGAAGATTAGAAAATTCCAGAAGTTCTTTCACCTCCCCTGGAAATTGTCCAAGCAGAATCGATAAATGATAGATTGTTTTTTGAATAGAGAATTCAATAACGGGTTTTCGAGCTTTTAGTGTGGCTAGCTGTTGTGTGGCAGTCAAAATATCAATCGAGTTTGCCATTCCGATTTGGAGAAGTTCTTCGGTTAGATGAAGAGTATCAGCTTGAGATTCAATCTGTTTATTGAGGAGAATCAATTTATGCTGTAAATGTCTTAGTTCAATATAATTTCTTCCAATTTCAGCTGAAAGAGTCACCCATATGTCATTAAAATTTTCCTCGTTGGCTTCAATTTGTGCTTCTAATGCATTCATTTCATATTGATTTGATTGAAATAAATCAATTTCCCAATCTGCATCAAAACCAATTTCAAATAAATTTAACTTCGAGGAATTGGTTTTTAGTTTATTTTGAGAATGTTTTAAAATCCTATTTAAGACTACATTTTGATGAGATTCTATATGACTGTAACTGCAAGACATATCTACATGTGGATATAAATCGCTATTTTTACCTTTTCTTTGTAGTCTAGCTTCGAGAATTCTTGTTCCCGCAAGATAGAGATCTAGATTTTGAAAAGCAGCTAATTTTATTAATCGATTTAATATAGGATCATTTAATGATTCCCACCAAATAAGGTGCTTGGGTGAATTTGTATGCATTCCGTTAGAAAGAGGGCTATTCCATTCATAAGGGATATCAAGTGAAGGTGGGACATAGCTTTTATGAGAACAGCAATTCGTTAATAAACCTGTAAAAATTAAAAAAGAAAAAAAAATAATACGCATTTCTTATTTCCAAGGGTATTCAGCTTGAATAAAAACATCCATGACCTGTCCAACAAAAATATTTTGGTCATTTTCCTTAAAGCGGTAAGTCACTTTTAACACTTTACTATCCACTTTTTCTATTAGGTTATTAGTAAAGTTTTGTTTGTTAACCAAATAAGGTTCGAATTTGATAAACTCAAGTTGAAACTTGATATTAGAATCCCCTTGCAAAAAGGCAACTGCTGGGGCATCTGATTTAAAATAGGGGGCATTAAATTGGTTAATGCTTACCTCTAAATGTTTTTCATTGGTGTTACCAAGGACAATCATAGGCATTTTAGAGCTATCTTGCCCAGCATGTTCTCCTTCATGAATGTTGATTTGCAAAATTCTACCAGTGATTGGTGAGCGAAGAAGTGTTCTCTCTATATCTATTTTGGCAGCATTCATACGAGCTTTAGTTTGAAGGGCCTCTAGTTGCGCGATTTTTAGATCCGGTAGCCAGGTACCGGCTTGGATTTTCTCCATATTTGCTTGCATTTGGTTTTTATTAGCTTCAGCCTCTTGATAACGAAACAGACGACGGTTAATTTCTTCTTGGCTTAATGCGCGACTATCTTGCATTCCACGAGTCATCTCATATTGGTTTTTAGCAAGAAGGTACTCAATGTCAGCTTTTTTTAATAAGGCTTCAGCAGATTGAAGATCTTCTTTTCTTGGAAAAGATTCTAACTTTTGAACATGAGCTTGAGCGATTTGATAAGCTAATTCTTGTATTTTTAAGTTGGCTTCTAAATCGCGATTTTCAAATTGAATAAGCGGATCGCCTTGATGCACTTCGTTGCCGACAGTCACAAAAATTTTATCTACAATTCGATTGATGGGGCTTCCAATAAAAATATTTTGGCTACCAGCTTCGACAACTCCTACAGCAGCAATGTAAGAACTAAAAGGAGACACGGGTCTTTTGATATCTAAAACCTTAAGGACTTCTTTGGGGTGAGATTCTTTCCACATGGAAAAAACAATTAAAAATAGGGAAGCTATGCTTAAAGCACAAATAAAAAAAAAGTAAGATCGTTTCATATTTTTCCAGATGATAAGATTTGTCCATCACTCATTTCGACAACTCTATCCGCAAATGAAAATATGCGATGATCATGAGTGACAACTAAAATAGCTTTTGAATGATTAGACGAAAGTTCTTTTAATAGATTCATAGCTTCTACTCCCGAGGTTTGATCTAGAGCACTTGTCGGTTCATCGCAAACAATGATTTTAGATTCATTTGTCATGGCTCGAGCAATAGCAACGCGTTGTTGCTGTCCTTTAGACAGAGAAGTGGGAGATACGTGAGACCGATGGGCCATTTTAAGGTATTCTAAAAATTGCATAGCCTTTTTTTCGGCCGCTTCTTGGGTATGTCCAGCTACAAGGAGGGGAAGAGAGACATTCTCTAAAACGGTCAAAGTGGGAATCAAAAGTAAGGATTGAAAAACAATCCCTAGTTGATCTCGACGAAATAAAGCTTTTTCTTTTTCGCTCATCCGATGAATTTCATGTTCGAATAAATAAAGTTCGCCTTCATCTGGTGTGAGAATTGTTGAAATAATGGATAGTAAAGTTGTCTTTCCAGATCCTGATGGCCCTACCAAAAGGGTGAGCTCACTTTGATGTATGTCAAGATTAATTCCTTTTAAAGCATCGACTCGATTCTCTTTTGTTCCATAACTTTTTGTAATTCCTCGACATTTGACTGCTATTTCTTTCATGCAATCCTTTCTGATAAATATTTTAATTGTGCTTTGTAAGTAAAGAAATAGAATTTCATAAAAGATTTGTTTAATTACCCATCAACACTTTAGGATCGGCTGTTGAGACCTTCCGAATGCATAACATTGTTGTAAGAAAGCAGATTAAAAGAACAATAACCGCTGTGAACAGCAATAATTGCCAAGGAAATAAAAAAGCCAAGGTAGTTCCTTGAATAGCTTCTCCCCAAAGCAGGGTAGCTCCTATGCCAAGGGAAAAACCAATGAGTCCAGCCAATAGAGCTTGCACAATAATCATGTTAAAAATCATTTTTTTTGTTCCGCCCATAGCTTTAATTAAAGCATAGTACATTAAGTTTTCAAGCGTCATACTATAAAAAATTTGCCCTGCAATTGAAAAACCAATGATGATTCCTAGTGCTACTGATAAACCAAAGTTAATTAAAATTCCTGTTTTTAGGAAGGATTCAATAATTTTTGATTCGAATTCTTCTTTGGTTAATGCATTTAAATTAGGATGAGCATTAATTTTTTGTTTGATTTCTTCGACAATTCTATTTGGATTTGTTTTGGCGACAATAAATTCAATTCTATCGCCTATAAGAGGGTTGAAATATTTAAATTGAGAGTAGGAAGAAAATAAAATAGGCTGAGGATAAAAACCTTGCGTAATTTTACAAATTCCTACAACAACTGCTCGACGGTTGTTGATTTCAATTTCATCGCTTATTTTTAATGGGCGTTTTTCTCCTTCACTCGTTATGGTGGCTAAAGAGCTATGTGCCGCATATACGTCTACAATCACAGCTCCTTCTCGTCTTAAATCTTTAACGTTACCCTCAATTATTTCTACCGGAGCACCAATTAAAGTTGCATCGTCAATACCATATAGTTTACAAACTTCAAAAGCCCCACTAGGAGTGATTAAAGAAACATTAGAGCGACTAATAGGGACTGCCCAATCTACACCAGGAGTACTTCGAACAATATCTAAATATCCTTCGGGCATAGATCTTACTCTGTCATCGCTTTCAGTTGCAGGATCAGTCACCCAAATATTTGGAGCAGGAATGTCTGTAACCATTCGATAAGATCTAGTGAGCAGCCCTAAAAAAATGGCTGATTGTTGGGAAACAAGAAGGGTTGTGAGAAAAATGCCAAAAATGACTCCCAAGCAAGAGGTTTTATTTCCAATCAACATTTTCAAGGCTAATAAAATCATGTTTGCTTAGTACTTTTGTTCGTTTGCGTGTTTCATAGCCAAAGTGATGAATCAATCTACATCTATTTCAGATGTAAGAATTGTAATAAGAACAAATCATTTTATCAAAGATCGAATCCTTTGCCAAATATAATTTTCATTTTATATTAGCCAGCTTCAAGACAAAGGTATCGCACTTTAAATTTATTTTGATACTTTTTGTGTAACTCGCTTACAGCTTACTTATGACTTAAGAGAGCGCATGATGCCCTATATAAAGATAAGGATTTTTAAAGTTACAGATGCAACAATTTTCAGTATACATGGGACTCAAAAGAAAAAAGAAGGAAACCGAACATTAAAAAAATAAAGAATGCAGATTTATAAAGCTTATCACGTCTCATTTAGTCCCTTATTTCAAAGAAATTCCTCAAAATATAGCCGGAAGATAGCTTACGTTAAACTGGCGTTAACTTAATACCATAGAGGTTCTGAATGAGCGCTAAGAAGAACGAGATCATTGATCCTAAGAGCTATGCTTGTGTTTTTGGAACCATTAAGAAAGATATTCAAGAGTCGCAACTGAGAGCGGCAATGTCAACTACCAAGGATTTCACAGCTCTTTATTGCTGTCTGTGGTGTATAGGCAATAAGAATTTTCTGCCAAACTGTGAAGTATGAAGCCTGCCACCTACACTACTCGAGACTTTCAAGATACTTTAAAGTATCGGAAATCCGGTATACATTACGGCCAATTTCGTCTAACATCACGCTTATTAGTGGGCTAAAGCTTGAATTTGGAAAGGCAAAATAAAAAGTTGTATTCTTAATTCGTTTTATTAGCTCGTCTGTATTGGCTTTTTTACCTTTGGAAAGCACTGTAAATTTTAGCTGATCAGCTAAACGAATATAGGGTTGTTCAGCGAGAGCAAAAATAGCTTGAGGTTCCTCGGCTTTATAGAAGGTCATCCAATCTTCGATCGTAATCTCTGTAGTCGCACGATGTCCAAATTGTTCAATATAAGAATTGCCAATTCGAGTGGATTTAATGCCGACAATCTTATCTTCTAAAAGAGTTTGCATTTGCTGAGGAACAATGCATTTCCATAAAAAAACAAAGGCATTTGCTTCAGTAGTTTGCTCAGGGTCATTAAATACTTCACTCCAATAGTTCCTTTGAGATTCCTCCAATTTCTCTAGCTTGCTTTTAAGATGCTCTATTTCCGCTTGAATTAATTTTCGGTTAGAACCTAATAAAAAAATATGCCCAGTTACTTTAAGGTTGTTTTGCAAATAAACCAATGTTTCAATTATGCGTGTTTCCATACGTTCAGTACGGGCTCCAAAAACAATACAGTGATCAACGGTCATTTCACTATCAAGAGATTTTGGAAAAACGAAACCTAATTGTTGTAATAGTACATTGAAAGTTTGGCTGCATTTTTGCTTAGTAGGATTGTCTTCTAAATGCCATCTTTCTGTTCCTTCTTTACGCAATAAGCCTCCTCGATTACCTTGAACTTGCTGGAGAATTGAATTCAGATCATACAATGTATTCGCTGTTAAAGCTTTACAATCCAACTCATCTAGCTGGATGAGTAATGTTAAGAGACTCTGAAACTGGGGTGCTAACACAAGGGCGTGGTTTGTCGGGTCATAGTTGAATAAATTAGACTCACCTAAGAGTAGTCTTGGATTAAGTTGAATAATTTTTTCAGTGGTCGAAGATAATTTATGCTTCAAACTTTGTTCTCGAACATGATAATGAATTTCTGAAGAAACAGATGTTGTTGGATGCACTTGCATGACTTTTCCCCTGTTTTTTTAATATTCCATAATCATTTGCCTAGAATGTTAAGAAGAAAAACCAACTTAACAAATTCGATTATGTCTTTGGAAACAAATGAGAGGTTTTTTGCCAAGCTTTCTTGATTGCATTGATAATAATACTGCCACCTTGAAAAAAAACTTCCCCATTAGCTTCGAGTGTCTTACTTTTAAATCCTGTAAAAGTTTTATCTTTAAGATTTAACATCGACTTAAACCAAATTCCTAAAAGCAAATCACAACGTGTTGAATCATAGTTCAGGCTTGTTGAAGCAAGATAAAATGTATGGCTAATAATTAAACTATTATCATGCACATATCCGTAATCATTGTCTTTATTATAGTTAACTACGGACTTAAATTTTTTAGGAGCTGTGCTTAAGTCACGAAAAGTACTAATTTCCCACCCCTTATCAATACCACTTATTTTCCGTTTAAATGCTATAGCAACAATATCCGCAATTGCTTCATTTAACGCTCCTGCTTCTCCTTGATTACCAAGTGAATTATGATTTTCAATCACGGCATGCGTCATTTCATGACACACAACATCTGGCTGAGAAGCAAACTCGTTATTAAAAGCGAAATGCTTTAGCTTAAGAGCATAATAGGCGTTTTTTTCAGGATAATGGACAAAAAATGGTGGAATCGTTCCTTCTTCATCTACACCGACTAGTTGAAAAGTAGTCCAATAGAATTCTTTTATTGTTTCCACTATTCCATGAATTTTTGAATAAATTTCTTTTTCGTCTTCATTGTTATAGATAAGTGCTTGGTAACCTAGTTGTTTAATTTCTTCACCGGTATAGGAACGAATCTGTATTGGTGGATAGGGGAAATCACTCCCATAAGCTTCTGACAAATATGCACCCATTTTACTCCTATATT
>NZ_BCPZ01000245.1:0-28461 GCF_001950615.1 Candidatus Protochlamydia sp. W-9 | reverse complement strand
ACGTTCTCTCTGTATATCCAAGACCCTTCTAGTTTCGTTAGAGTTGTTGTGATAAAAAAGAGATTTTCTAGCAAACAGGCATAATAGCTGCTACTTGCATTCAAATATTTGAAATAAGATTTTAAAGATAGGTTTTTTTATGCAAAAATTATTTTTAAATTTCACAAAAGTCAAAACAGGAAAAGAAAATAGACAAATAAGAACAAGTAAAACTTCACAGCTTTTTACCTTATAATATTCTGCTTAAATAACTTGTATTTTTCTTTCCATTCTATTAATTGTAGGGGGATATAAATAACCTCTTTTGTTTTTGGTTTAGCAACCTAATCTTAAATGACTCTCTATATTGACCTGATTGCGGGTTATTTCTTCTAACACCTTTGACAAGTCATCATATGGATTTGACTAATTAATTCTTCCATTTCTGGTGAAAAGGCATAAAACGAAAACAAAAGTTTTTTATAATTCAGCAACTTTTTGATAACTTCGGCATCGACACCAAACGTTTTTTCTCTTGTTGTGAGTTGTTCTGATTGATCTAGGCTTAAATAAATAGTGCGGCAGTCTTCTAGAATTAACGCGCATGCATGCATTTTAGCTAATCCAATCTTTCGAAAGCTGAGCTACTTTTAAAATCCTCGTTTTCGTTCAATTTCAAGATATGCAAAAGCTATTGAATGCGAAAATATTAAAAAAATTGCTTTAATAAATTTTGATTGTTATTATTTAAAGTATTTAAATAGAGGAAGCTACTATGGGTCCTGGGAATCCGTCTATACTACACATTACCGTTCCTGCTTGGGCAGCTGCTGGATACATTTATGGTAAAGTTACAAACGTTTCTCCAAAAATGTGTGCCCTCATTTTTGCCGTTTCTAAAATTGCTGATGTGTCGCTTTCAATATGTCATGCTCTTTTTAGTTATAAAACAGGTTTTAGCGCGAGAATTTCTATTAATCGTGCTTATGCATTTACAAGTTTGATTGTAAATACAATCACTATTATTGCCATGTATCGTTTAAAACTTATTGCTCAAACTAGTGTTGCCATATTTGCAGGATTATCTGTTTTATATTTTATAGGTAACTATAACTTTCGTTGAAAATCGGTGCTGAATTTGTTAATTCATAAACAGTACTAAAGTCATTAGGCTTTTCTGTTCGTTCTTGTATCCATTTTAATACTTGTTGTGAGTGAAATTGAAATAATAGAGGAAGCATTTAACGAAATTATTTTGTAATAATCACCTGCAGTATTACATTACGACTAAATTCAGACGTCAAGTTTTGCATATAAATAGCTAAAATAGATTAACCTGCTCCAAGTATGCAATCCGATCATAAACTCATACTTTTATTGATTTTTATCATTTCTTGAAAAAAATATTCGCTAGCGAATTCCATTGGAGTCGAATACCTAAGCGAGCTCTGTAGCCGCTCTTCATCGTATTCAATCCTCCAAGCTTCAATGGTTTCTTGTGCCTTCTATAAGTCTAAAAATAAACTTTGATTTAAACATTTGGCAAACTTCTTTTTAACTTTTCTTTTTAAACCTAATAACTCTTCGACGTATAGACGTTAAACTTTTTTCGATAAATCATAAATATGATTTACCGACCATTTCTCTCTTTTAAGAAGAGCAGCGATTCTTCTATAGCCAAAGCTTTTATGCTTTAAAGAAATCTAAAAAATATCCCCTTTTAAGACTTTGTTTTCTCGAGCATGACTTTTATCACGCATGGTCGATCATGCCACTTTGATGAGCTCACAACCTCTTCTTTCGCTTATCTCAAAATGTCCTTTTAGATAACTGAGCGTTTTCCTTTGCGCTTGTGAGCCTACCATTTTTTTGAGACAACGTCCTTAAAGGCTCGCTTGTCTAACAGCCCTTCTGCAAGCATCGTTTTCAGCTTTGTATTTTCTTCTTCTAAAGCCCTTAGATACTCGGCTTCCGAAACTATCATACCGCCAAATTTAGCTTTCCATTTATAAAAGGTATTAGGTATCACATTGTGCTTTCGACAAAGCTCTAGAAATTTACACCCAGTTTCCATTTCGCCTAAAATAGGAATAATTTGCTCTTCGGAAAACTGACTTTTACGCATTTCTTTTGCTCCTTAATTAAAATTTTACCCATTTTAATATGGATTAAATTTTTTGGGGGCAGGTCAACCTAACTAACTTATAGTCGGAAAAATGGTCTATAAAAATTTCAGCTAAAATTGTATTTTCAACTATACATATATACTCAATATGATTTTATACATTCTTATCAGTAATAAAATTATTAAGCGTTATTGTTCTTAAATTTCTCTATTCTAAAATAAAATTTTACTTTAGTCGTTTATAGCTTGATTATTTATCTTCATGAAATAAAAATATTTTTAACATTTTATTTTTTTAAGGTATTGAGCTATGCACGTAGAGTCAGTTAAATTTAGCACTCCCTACTATCTTCATTATCCCCTTCTGCCCACACTATCCCTATTAGATCATGTAAAAGGTTTAATTGAGGCCTATAAAACAAAATTCACTACAGAAAAGAACATAATCATCAGTGCCAAATTGCTCCTCGAAGAGATCAACCAATTAGAAGATATATGTGTCCAGCGTGAATGTTTATGTCGCCTGCTAAAATTAGAGATAGAAGAGATCCAAAATTTAATAGTAGAGAAGGTAATGCTTGTTTTCGATTTTGCAACATTTTTGTACGATATTCAGCATGATCAAGCTCAACAATTAATTCATTTAGAAGAAATCGTCAGTGAAATCATGGAAGTAAAATTAAAATCAAATGAACTTAATTTGATCATTCCTATCTGCTCGATCTATCAAAGTATCCTAGAGCATCTGTGGTTGCTTCCCCATCTCGAATTTGGCAATCACTGTGCTAACCTCCTTATTCAAAATAAAAACGCCATTCTAAGCAAGATGGAGCGCTGGAAAGACAGTCTTGATCAATTAGCTAGCGATAAGAGAATTAGTCGTTTTATTCCAAAAAATTTAGAGAAGGCCGTTTTAAGGCTTTTTGAGCCCTTACCTGAAGCTGATGCAAAAGAAATTGAGGAGCAAAAATCTGTCATTCATAAACGCGGAGAAATGACTTCAAGGATTTTAGAAATCATGATGAAAGTTTGCAGCGACCAAGGAGATTTCCCTCGCGCCATTTTCCATGCAAAAGTTTTTTTAAAACTTTTAAGACAGGGACTTTTAGAAATGTTTCAAAAGGAAGAAATACTTGTTAGAATCATGCAAATTTATGAATTCCTTGCATTCTGGAATCAACTGCTTAAACAATATCAAAAAGCTATTCCTTATAGCGAAAAAGCACTGAGAATAGCGGAAGCATTAGGCGATTCTTATAAAATATCCATTTATTCAAAAGATATAGGCTCCCTTCACGTGAAACAAGGACAAGATGATTACGCACTTCCTTTTTATAAGAAAGCTCAAACTATCGCCAAAACGCTACAAGATCTTAAAAGTAAAAGTCAGATTCTTACTGATCTTGCAGGCGCTTATCTTGAGATCAATAAAAATGATGAGGCGTTTTCATGTTTTCAAGCTGCATTGAGTTTGACAGAAAATAATGCTGAAAAAACCTGGATTTACACCGGGATCGGACGCGCTTATGCTAATGCCCAGCAGTACAAGGAAGCTAAAAAGGCTTATTACAAGGCACTTGAATTTTTTCCCCAAAGCGACTTGTTTCTCGCAATAAAAATTCATGAAAACTTAGCCGCCTTATTTAATGATTTTGGCCGATATAAAAAAGCTATTCCTCAGGCTGAAAAAATCTTAGAGTTAATCCAACATCCGTCAATTCAAGAAGAGAATTTAGAAGCACTTAATAGTAAGCTAAGAGCATTAACAATTCTTGGAAGCATCAATGGTACGTTTGGAGATTATCCAAGAGAACTTGATTATCAAAAGCAAGCTTTAGAGATCAATGAGAAACCAAACTTCTTTTCACAAGATTTAGAAATAGCATATAGCAATCTTGGTAATGCATATTGCCATAAGAAAAATTATTCTGAAGGCAAAAAATATTATAAAAAAGCATTAGAAGTAACAGAAGAAACCCTAATACGAGCTAGAATTTTAGTAAATTTGGGACATGCTTCTTATTCCCTTGGTAGTTTTCCTAAGGCACTTGAGCGGTATGAAAAAGCCAATAAGATTGGTAATCCAAATGTAAAAAAAGACAGCTTTAATGGCTTAGGTCTATGCTATGATGCTATGGGAAACAAAGAACAGGCGATTCAAAACTTTGAAAATTTTATTTGTTTATCTCAACAGTCAGAAGATCGCCTCAACGAAGTGGCAGGGTATCATAACTTAGCCGAATTATATGCAAAGTTTGATCTTAGGTTAGCAGAAGAGAATTATCGCAAAAGCATCGCCGTTTATTCTGCATTACACCAAGAACTTAAAAATCATCACCAGTGGCAGATTACTTTTTTTGAAGAGCAAGCAAAGACACCTTTAAGCCTGGAAAGTTTTCTCTTAAAACAGGGGAAAACTGAGGAAGCCTTGCAAATCACAGATTTTAGACGTTCGCGTGCCTTAGTCTCCGCTCTGACAAAAAAAAATCAGCCTCAAAGGGAAGATTTTTTGTCTTCCGGAGTCACAACCCAAGAAATGCAAGCTTTAGCCCACAAGATGAACACTTGCTTGATTGTTTATTCTTTTGTTTCCAAAAGCACGGACAGCATTACTGCTTGGATTATTCCTTCTCACGGCGAAATTATCTGCCAGCTGCTGCCTCTTGGAATTTTGACAGAAGAGTTTAAAGCAGCAACTTACGTTTTTCAAACATTTCCTTTTATTGCTAAGGCAAGAACTATTAAAACATCATTGTCAGATTTTCTAGAAGGACTAACTCGTGGAGAGCCGGATGAAAATATTCATCTCTCAAATTCGAAAGCTTTTAAAAAGCGCCTTAAGAACTGGTATGAAATACTTATTGCGCCACTTGCAACTTTTCTCCCCAAAGACCCTCAACAAGTCGTCACCATTATTCCCGATGGTTATCTCGCTCAAATACCCTTCGCGGCATTTTTAGACCAAGGTGGAGCTTATTTGATTGAAAAACATCCACTTTCCATTGCTCCTTCCATTGGAATACTCAAACTATTGGACGAAATTCCTAAAGATTTCTCAAAAAATTCTCTCGTTATTGGCAATCCCAATACATCTGAACCCGGACTAAAGTTTGCGGAGGAAGAAGCTCAAACAACTGTCGCTCCTCTGCTTGAAACAGCTCCAGAAAAAATCCTCTTACAAGACAAGGCTACTGTTCAACGTGCTGTAGAAGGAATGCCAGATGCGCGTTGGATTCACCTGGCTTGTCATGGCTCGACAAGCGAAAGCCCTGAAGAAAAACTCGATCCTCATTCCGTTTTCGAAGGGCTTTTCAAGCTTGCTCCCGAACAAGAGAATCCTAATGGCTATCTCCATGCGCAAGAGATTGCGAAGCTTGCTCTTCGAGCAGAGCTGGTTTTTATGAGTGCCTGTTTCTCTGGCAGGGGCAAACTTCACGGGGAAGGAAGTGTCGGCCCTGTCTGGTCCTTTCTTGCCGCCGGAGCGTTGTCAACGGTCGCGACTTATTGGCGTCTGCCAGACACAGAGTTGACGCTTGAAATGGTCAAGACGTTTTATCGCCACCTTTTAGGTATAGAGGTAGAAAAACTCAATAAGGCTCAAGCTTTACAAAAAGCCATGCTAGTGGGCATTGAGCAAGCAAAAGAAAGGCCTGATCGATGGGGAGCTTTTTTCTTGTCAGGATTGTATGAATAATAAGAGTTTTTCAAAGGTCAAAATTAGTTTCTTTAATAATTGATGGCTCTAAATTTGTCAGAGAAGGCTTACAAATTACACTTAGAAAATCGAAAACCGACAGGAAAAGAAAGGGAAAGTCATTGCTATTTCTTATGGATCAAATATTCTCACTTGCCCTGCCAGAACCTTAAAAGATTGGCTTGATTGTTTTAAAATCAGCAAAGGACCATTATTTCGACCGATCAATTGGCATGTTTAAATCATGGATGAAGCTCTAACTTCCAAATTCTTAGCATTGATTATTAAGCGGAACAAAAATTTAGAAAATTAAAAAGATTCATTTTCAGGGCATAGTTTATGAGATGGATTCGCTACAATTTTGCAAACTCTAGTGTTTCATATGACCTTGAAGCAAATAGACCGTAAAAGCTCTGGTACCATTAGAAGTTATATTTGATTAAAAAACACGTGGACGGAAAATGCTGCCACTCCTAAAGTACAGAGCACTTCTTTATAGCTTTGATCTTTTTCACGGCAACAAAAAGTTTTTTCAAATTTCTCTCCCAAGAACACCCCCATATCATTTATCTAAATAAAATTCTCATGCTTTAATGATTAACAAGGTTTTAATCTTTAGTTGTGAAAGGGATAAAATAAAAAACATGAGAAAAATTTAAAAATACTTGATGAAGACGACCAATAAATACTATTGGTAATAATAAATCATTCATAGTTACCCTAGGAAGAGAAAGGAAACGAGATTGTAAGTTTATCAATGTAATAATAATTTTTCATTTTTAGTTCTCTCATCTATTATGATGCGATTTTGTAAGTTGATAACTACTAAAAATTGCTTATAACCAGGTAATTTGAACTTAAAAATTTATCTTTCCAATTTTGCCTTAATCCTTTTGCTTCTTAGAAATAGGTGGTTTCAAGAAGCAAAAGGCAGGATTCTAGGTAAATATTCTTTATTTACTGCTTGTGTAAGCTCTGAATTGAAATAAGTCGATTTAAATAACCTAGTTCTTCTTCATGAAGTTCTTCTAAGACCTTTTCAGCTAAATTCATATTTTCGAGACAGTTTTCTATCTGTTGTTTATCCTTTTTGTACTTCTCAAGGTTTGTTTTTATTATTTGAATATCAATTTCACTTCGCTGATTCTCTTCATTAGCAGCTAGTACTGCTTCGTTGTTTTCAATGGTTTCTTCATACTCTGTATTTTTTTCTTTTAATTTTCTGAAAGTTTCCTGGATTTTACTTTTTTCCAATTTATGATTAGAGGCCATTTGAACCTCATCTAAACTCGGTAAAATGATTTGAATATATTTATCGTGAGTACGATCTTTATCTTTAGCTAATTTTTCTAAACTTTGCATAATCAAAAAGCGTGTGTTCCAATAGCGATCTTCATTTTTTGCTTTGTTTTGAATAAATTTATTCCCTGGTACTTGTTTTAAAGCAAATCCCGATATTTTTGAAACTCTATCAAGATCTTTAAGAATAAAAAGATTAGCGAGACTATTGGCGGCTAATGTTCGGACATGGTCTGAAACTTCAGGATCTTTATTTTTAATCAAATCCACGAAAATGGTGGCTAAACATATAGTATATTCTTTTCCTTTTTCTTGGAAATTTTTGAGCCTTACTTCAATAATATCTTTAAAGTCTGCTTGTTTTTTAATACCTGCAGAAAGCCAGCGTAGTTCTAGAACTGGAGGATACCATTCATAAACCCAATCTTTCTTAGCTTCTTTAAGAAATCCTTTAGAACCTTTTAGAACTCCAAAAAAAGAAGCACCTTCGGCTGATTCTCCAATATTAAGGACATGATCAGAATATCTCTTCAAAGCACTCTTGACAACTTTTAAGCATTTTGTTGCCTGCTCTGCACAACGATATTCAAATCGTGCGCCAATTTCATTTTCTGGTAAAAGAGAGAGCATAGCTGTAGAATTTTCAATCATTGTATTTCTGGTTTTTTTTAAAATCGACAAAGATTTTCGACGAGAATAGTATTGAAAACAGGTGAGCTCTATGAAAATTCGATAAACTTTGCTAAGAGATTTATGTAAAGCTTCAGTTTGTTGAACAATCTCCAAAGAAACGATGTCACTCAATACACAAACAACAGGTAAAACATTCTTTTTAAAAATCGGTTTTTTGTTAATTTCGGCAATTAATAATTTGAGACCTTCTTGGTAAAGGCTACTTGCTTCTTGTTTTGCCTTCTTATAGTCAAACTGTCCCTCTGTTAAGCAACTTTTAATTCTATAGGCGTCTTCTGTTACGGACGTAAGAGTAATATTAAGACTAGTACTATTCATCATAAAAACCTCTCTTTTTAATAAAATCTTTGTTTAAAAATTTTCCAATTTTAAGCAAATTAGCTTAAAATTTTTTTATTTATTTATATAGTCCTGATAAGAAAAAAGCTCCCCATCGATCAGGCCTTTCGCGTGCTTTTTCAATGCCCACTAGCATGGCTTTTTGTAAGGCTTGAGCCTTATTGAGTTTTTCCATCTCTATACCTAAAAGGTGGCGATAAAACGTCTCGACCATTTGAATGGTTAGATCGCTATCTGGCAGGCGCCAATAAGTCGCGACCGTTGACAAAGCACCTGCGGCAAGAAAGGACCAGACGGGACCAACGCTTCCTTCCCTGTGAAGCTTGCCTCTACCAGAGAAACAAGCACTCATAAAAACTAGCTCTGTACGAAGAATCAGCGACGCAATCTCTTGCGCATGGAGATAGCCATTAGGATTCTCTTGTTCGGGAGCAAGCTTGAAAAGCCCTTCAAAAACGGAATGGGGATCGAGCTTTTCTTCTGGTTTTGCACCTGTTGACCCATGACAGGCAAGATGAATCCAGCGAGCATCCCGCATCCCCTCTAAAATGCGCTGGGCTGTGGCGCTGTCTTGTAAAAGAATTTTTTCCCGAGTTGTTTTAAGCAGAGGAGCGACAATGGTTTGAGCTTCTTTTTCCGCAAATGGTAACGTATCTTCTATATGAGGTGTCGTAGGATTGCCAATGACGAGAGAATTTTCTGAGAAATCTTTAGGAATTTCGTCCAATAATTTGAGTATTCCAATAGAAGGAGCAATGGAAAGTGGATGTTTTTCGATTAAATAGGTTCCCTCTTTATCTAAAAAAGCAGCGAAGGGAATTTGAGAGAGAAATCCGTCGGGAATAATGGTGACGACTTGCTGGGGATCTTCGGGAAGATAGGATTCAAGTGGAGCAATGAGAGCTTCATACCAGAGAGAAAGGCGTTCTTTAAAAGATTGCAAATTTGAAAGATGCATATTCTTCCCTGGTTCCCCACGAGTTAGCTCCTCTAGGAAAGATGACAATGGTGTTTCAATAGTTCTTGCCTCAGCAATAAAAGGGAATGTTTGAAAAACTTTAGCCGTTCCTTCAAGCTCTTCTGTCAAATTTCCAAGAGGCAACGACTGGCAGATGATTTCGCCCTGAGGAGGAATAACCCAAACAGTGATATTATCTTTACTTTCGGAAACAAAAGAATAAATGATAAAGCATGTGTTCAACTTGTTGGCAAGAGCTTGCATTTCCTGGATTGTGAGTCCGGAAGAAGACAATGAGTTGTCCTTTTGAAATTGAAATTTTTTTGTCAGAGCGGAAACTAAAGCACGTGAGCGTCTAAAATCTGTGGTTTGCAGGGCTTCTTCTATTCTTCCCTGTTCTAGGAGAATGCTCTCTAGTCTTAAAAGTGGGATTGCTTGCTCTTCAAAAAAGGTAATCTGCCCCTGACTATGATTTTTAAGCTCTTGATACAATGAAGCATAAATATTGATGCTTTTTTGATAATTCTCTTCTGCTAGCTTAGGATCAGATTTTCTGTGTAGTTTTCCTAAATTGGTATAACCTATCGCTTCACTGCGGCGATCTTCGGACTTTTGAGATAAACAAATAAAATTTTCAAGGCACTGAATTGCCTTTCTTTTTTTTCCCATAGCAGCGTAGCTTAGGCCTAGTCCATTGAGGCTCTGTTTTTTTATGATTTGATTATCAATTTTATTGGCTTTTTTATAATATCCGATTGCCTCAACAAACCTACCACCGAAGAGAAAAAGAATATTTCCCAAATTTACTAAAATCTTAGCTCGTGTAAGAGGCTCTTTTACTATTTTTAATGCTTTGACATAATACTTTGCGCTTTCAGAATAATTTCCCACATGGCAATACGCATTGCCAAGATTCATATACGCTATTTCTAAGAAGTCTGAAAAGGTATCTAATTTTTCAACCGTCTCTAAAGATTCTAATTTTTCAGCGATTTCTAAAGCTTGTTTTTGATAATCAAGTTCTTTCCCATAATTTCCAATAGTACCATAGATGTTTCCAAGAACTTTTAACGCACTGAAACTACTTTCAAGCGTTTCTAATTCATTTATTTGAACTAACGGATGGTGCGTTAGCTCTAAAATTTTTTCAGCATGGAAAATAGCTGTTCCATATCTGCCAAAATTATTAAATAATCCGGCTAAATTTTCATGAATTTTTATTGCGAGAAGAAAATTGTCTTGTGGAAGAATCTTAAGTGCCTTTTGATATGCTTTTTTACCATGGGAAATAGCCCTTTCATTCTGCCTAACAATTTGATTCCAGTCTGCAAGATTTTCATGAATTTGCATGATGATAATCCGCACTTCTTTTTCTTGAGAGATTTCCGAGGGTTTCTGTATTAAAATTTCTAAAAGAATCCCTGCATGGAAGATAGCGCGAGGAAAATCTCCTTGGTCGCTGCAAACTTTCATCATGATTTCTAAAATCCTTGAAGTCATTTCTCCGCGTTTATGAATGACAGATTTTTGTTCCTCAATTTCTTTTGCAACATCTTCAGGTAAGGGTTCGAAAAACCTTAGGACGGAATTTTCTACGTTTTTTGGGATAAAAAATTCAATTTTTTTCTCATTAGCTAATTGATAGAGGCTTTCTATCCATGGCTGTATCTTGTTTAGAATGGTATCTTTATTTTGTGTAAGTAAATTAAAGCAGTGATTGCCAAACTCGAGATAGGGAAGCAACCAAAGGTGCTCTAAGATGTCTTGATAGACCATGCAGGTAAAAACTATAAAATTAATTTCCTTTGATTTTAATTTTGATTCAATGATTTCCCTGATGATTTCTTCAAGATAGATTAATTGCTGAGCTTGATTATGCTGAATATCATACAAAAATGTTTCAAAATCAAAAAGAGGCATTATCTCTTGTACTATCAAACCTTGTATCTCTTCAACCTCCAATATTAGTAGTCGGCAAAAACATTCCCGCTTAACACCAATATCTTTTAATTGATTGATCTTTTCGATGAGCAATTTGGCATTGATGATTATATTTTCTTCTGTAGTAAATTTTGTTTTATAGGCCTCTATTAAGCCTTTTACCTGATCTAATGTGGATATGATTGGTGAACTTTGGAAAAACAGAGAATTATACGAAATGCTGGATTCAACCGATCTTACATTCATAACTCAACTCATTAGGTAAATAAAATGTTAAAAATATTTTTATTAAAGATAAATAATCAATGTATAATTTGAACAGCAAAATCTACCAAATTTTCTCCTCGTTAGCCAATTGATCAAGGCTGTCTTTCCATCGCTCCATATGGCTTAGAATAGCGACTTTATTTTGGATAAGTAGGTTAGAGCAGTAATTGCTAGATTCAAAATAGGGAAGCGACCATAAATGCTCTAGGATGTTTTAATAGATCATGCAGATAGGAAATAGAAAATTAATTTGGCCTAAATTTAATTTCAATTCGATGATTTCACTAACGATTTCTTCAAGGTGAATTAACTGTTGAGCTTGATCATGCTGAATATCGTACAAAAATGTTCTAAGTTCAAAAAGGGGTGTCGCCTCTTCTACTATCAAATTTTGTATCTCCTCCCTCTCTATTTTTAGCAGACGACATAAGCATTCGCGCTTGATACTAATATCTTCTAATTGATTGATCTTTTCGAGGAACCATTTGGCACTGAGGATTATGTTCTCTTCCGTAACGAATTTTGTATTATAGGCCTCAATTAAACCTTTTATATGATCTAATGTAGATATGTGCGAAGTTTGGGGATAAAGAAGTTGATAAAGAGTGTTGTATTTAACCGAACCTACATTCATAGCTCAACTTCTTAGATTGATAAATTGGTAAAACTATTTTTATAAAAATAAATAAACAAATTATAAATAACCAACAATTTTTAAACGTTTATTCATGTAGTCCTGATAAGAAAAAAGCTCCCCATAGATGAGGCTTGTCTCGTTTTTGCTCAATGCCCACTAGCATAGCTTTTTGCAAAGCTTGGGCTTTGTTGAGCTTTTCCACTTCTATGCCTAAAAGGTGGCGATAAAACGTATCAACCATCTGAAGGGTTAGGTCACTATCCGGCAGTCGCCAATAAGTTGCGACTGTTGACAAAGCACCTGCGGCAAGAAAGGACCAGACGGGACCAACGCTTCCTTCTCTGTGAAGCTTGCCTCTGCCAGAGAAACAGGCACTCATAAAAACCAATTCTGTACGAAGAGTAAGTGGCACAATTTCTTGCGCATGGAGATAGCCTTGAATATGCTCTTCGTCGGGAGCGAGCTTGAAAAGCCCTTCAAAAACGGAATGAGGATCAAGTTTTTCTTCTGGTTTTGCACCTGTTGACCCATGACAGGCAAGATGAATCCAGCGCGCATCCCGCATCCCCTCTAAAACGCGCTGGGCTGTGGCGCTGTCTTGTAAAAGAATTTTTTCCGGAGTTGTTTTAAGCAGAGGAGCGACAATGGTTTGAGCTTCTTTTTCCGCAAATGGTAATGAGTCTTTTGAATGAGGCGTTGCGGGATTACCAATGACGAGAGAATTTTCTGAGAAATCTTTAGGAATTTCATTCAATAATTTGAGTATTTCAATGGAAGGAGCAATGGAAATGGGATGTTTTTCAATCAAATATTTTCCTTCGTTATCTAAAAAAGCAGCGAAGGGAATTTGAGAGAGAAATCCGTCGGGAATAATGGTGACGACTTGCTGGGGATCTTTGGGGAGATAAGATGCAATTGGCGTAATAAGTATTTCATACCAATTCTTAAGGTGCTTTTTAAAAGCTTGCGAATTTGAGGAATGAACATTTTTATCTGATCCCCCACGAGTTAGTTCTTCTAAAAAAGATTCCAGAGGTGTTCCAATAGTTCTTGTCTCAGCAATAAAGGGAAACGTTTTGAAAACTTGCGTTGCTGCTTTAAACTCTTCTGTCAAAATTCCAAGGGGTAGCTGCTGGTAGGTAATTTTGCCCTGAGAAGGGATAATCCATACAGTGATGCTGTCCATGCTTTCGGAAGCAAGAGAATAAACGACCAAGCAAGTATGCAATTTTTGGGCAAGGGCTTGCATGTCTTGAGAATTGAGCGCAGAAGAAAAGAGATAGCTATTCTTTTGAAATTGGAATTTTTTTGTAAGAGATGAAACTAAGGCTCGGGAGCGCCTAAAATCTGTGACCTGCAAAGCTTTTTTAGTTTTAGCTTGTTTTAGGAAAAGATTTTCCAGACTTAAAAGTGGTTGCACTTGCTCTTCAAAAAAAGTAATCTGCCACTGGAGATGATTTTTAAGCTCTTGGTATAAGGCTGCGTAAGCGTCGACGCTTTTCAAATAATCTTCTTTTGCTACCTTAGGATCAAAATTTTTATATATTTGTCCTAAGTTATAATATCCCGCGGCTTCGTTGCGACGACGTTTTAAATCCTGAGATAAGCAAATAGCTTTTTTGATGCTTTGAATTGCTTCCATCTCTTTTCCCAAACTTATATAGCATAGGCCTAGGCCATTGAAGCTGTTAATTTTTATTTCTAATTTATCACTTATTTTAATAGCTTTTTTATAACGTTTAATAGCTTCAACAAACTTATTGCAGCGATAAAGAGAATTTCCCAAATTTATTAAAAGTTTGGCTTGATTAAGGCGATCTTCTGTTATTTCTAATGCTTTAATATAGTAATCTATGCTTTCAGTATTCCTTCCCAAATACGAATATGTAGCCCCCAGATTCATATATGATGAATCTGAATACCTTGAATATTCTGAAGAAGTTGTTAATTTTTCAGCGATTGTTGAAGCTTGTATGTGGTAATCAAGCCCTTTTTTAGGATCTTCAATACTAGTATAGATTTTTCCAAGTATCGTTAAAGCCCACAATTTACTCTCCAATATTTGTATTTCATCTATTTGAACTGACGGATGTAATATTAGCTCTAAAGTTTTTTCTGCATGGTAAATGGCTTTTCCATATCGGTCCAAATGATCAAATAATGTGGCTAAGCTTCTATGAATTTTTATTGCTTCCAAAAAATTGTCTGGTGCAAGGATCTCAAGTGCCTTCTGATAGGATTCCTCAGCTTCTTGGTACCGTTGGGCATTATTTTGAGCGTCTCCTATTTCATTGTAGATGCTTGCTTGTTCTGTTTTCTCTTCAGCCAGACACAATGCAGCTTGATAACATTGAATTGCCTCTTCATTTGTATCAGATGATAAGGAAAGATAAACTTTTGCAAGACTAATAAAAGCTTGTCTTTTCATTTTAGGATTTGTTATATCGCGTGCTATAGTTTCAGCTTTTTTATAACAAAAAAATGCACGAACTTGTTCTTCTTGCATTAAGTAAATTGTGCCTTTAAATATTAAACAAGCAAATATGTGAGAAGGATTATTTAATTCTTTCGCTATCCATAAAGCTTTTTTGCAATGATAAATAGCACTCCGGTACTCCTTAAAAGATTTGTACCAAACTGCGATATTTCCATGAAAAATTCTAACTTTATCAAATAACTCTTTATCTTTGGACATTTCTGGGAATTGCTTTGATAAAATGTTTAAAAGAATTTCTGTGTAGGAGATAGCATTAGGGAAATCACCTTGTTTTCCATAACAATTTCCCATGATTTCTAAGATTGCTAAAGGCAATTCTCCGCTTTTATGAATGACAGTTTTTTGTATCTCCATATCTTTTAAAATAACTTCGGGTAAAGTTTCAAAAAGCCTTAAAACGGATTTCTCTATGCTTTTTGGCATAAAACAATGAATTTTTTCCTCTCTAGCCAATTGATAAAGGCTGTCTTTCCAGCGCTCCATCTTGCTTAGAATGGCGTCTTTATTTTGAATAAGCAGGTCAGCACAATGCTTGCCAACTTCGAGATGAGAAAGTAACCAAAGATGCACTAGTATATCTCGGTAAATCGAGCAGATAGGCATCATAAAATTATATTCGTTGGATTTTAGCTTTGTTTCTATGATTTTGCTGACAATTTCTTCAAGTTGGATTAACTGTTGAGCTTGATCTTGTTGAATACTATACAAAAATGTATGAACACCAAAAAGACATCCTATTTCTGGTATTATTAAATTTTGTATTTCTTCCATCTCTAATTTTAGTAAAAGACATAAACATTCACGCTTAATACTAATATCTTTTAATTGAATTATCTTTTCGAAGACTACTTTTGCACATATGATTATATTTTCTCTCTTAAGAAAACTCTTGTCGTATGTATTAGTTAAATCTTTTACTTGATCTAACAGGGATATTTGTGAACTTTGGAAAATAAGGGGATCATATAAAGTGTTAAACTGAATTGAATTTACATTCATAGCTCACCTTATCAAATAAATTATTAATAACATGTTATTTGTTAAAGAGAAATAGTCAAGCTATTAAATATGGATCGGTTGATTCTAATGAAGAAGATAAACATTTGACCTAATAATATTTAGGCGGGCTTTAAAGTTATGGAAAAGATTTGCTCTGAAATGAAAAGGGCAATGTTAAATTTCCATAAGGTTTTTTCTGTTTCTTTTTATGGAAGAAAGTAATAAAAGTTGGTCTCTCTTTTATTTATTTAATGGAAGTATGAGAAAAAATTTACTTCAAATATTTTTATTTTCCGTTGTTCTTTAACAAAAAAGTATCGAGAGTGGTAAAGAATCAGTAGTAAAAAAAAATCAACCTGAAAACTCTGGTTCTAGTCACCCAGATTTTTCTTTCCATATTCACTGCTTAGGCTATTTTCTTGTTTTGCTATCATAATGTTATTAACCTGAATTTTGGGTTTATGTTTTTGATAATCTCCAGGACACTTCTAACGAAGTGTGTTCAATTAGTGGGTTTGAGGAGGTGAAATAAAAAACTTGAGAAAAATTTAAAAAATACTTGATAAAGACGACCAATAAATACTATTGGTAATAGTAATAATAAGTCCTTTATAGTCACCCTAGGAAGAGAAAAGAAATAAGATTATGGGTTTATCAATGGAATAATAATTTTTTATTTTTAGTTCTCTCATCTATTATGATGCGATTTTGTAAATTGATAACTACTAAAAATTGCTTATAACCAGGTAATTTGAACTTACAAATTTATCTTTCCAATTTTGCCTTAGTCCTTTTGCTTCTTAGAAATAGATGGTTTCAAGAAGCAAAAGGTAAGATCTTAGGCAACTGCTCTTTAATTATTAATTATATGAATTTAAAATTGCTTCAAGACGATTTTTATACTCTTCTTCTTCTTGATGAAGATCTTCTAAGGCCTTTTCAGCTAAATTCATTTTTTCGAGATGGTTTTCCAACGTTTGTTTTTCTTCTTTGTCTTTTTCAAACTTGTCATTTAGTTTTTGGATATCTTCTCCATTTCGCTGATTCTCTTTATTAGCTTCTATGACTGCCTCGTCTTCTTCAATGATGTCCTGTACTGATTTTATTCGATCTTGTATTTTACCGACGGTTTCTCGAATTTTTTGTTTTTCCATCTTGTGTTTGGAGGTATCGGCAGCTTTAATTAATGTTGGTAAAATCTTCCGGATATATTTTTCATAAGTTGAATCTTTAGCTAACTCTTCTAGACTCTGCATAATCAAAGAGCGTGTTTTCCGATAGCGTTTTTTATTTTCAAAAATTGATACTTTAAGACCAAAAAGATCAGCAAGACCTTCGGCGGCTGACATTCGAACATGATCTGAAACTTTAGGATCTTTATTTTTAATCAAATCCACGAAAATAGTGGCTAAACATACAGTATATTTTTTTCCTTGTTCATGAAAATTTTTGAGTCTTACTTCAATAATATTTTTAAAATCTTCTTGTGTTTTAATATTTGTAGAAAGCCATCTTAGCTCATGAATATAGAGATACCATTCATGAACCCAATCGTTTCTGGCATCTTTAATAAGTCCTTGAAAACCTTTTATAATTCCAAAAAAAGAAGCCTTTTCGGCTGATTCTCCAATATTAAGGACAAGGTCAGGAAATTTCTTCCCAATACTCTTGGCAACTGTTAAGCATTTAGCTGCTTGTTCCGCACAACGGTATTCAAAACGTGCGCCAATTTCTTTTTTTGGCAAAATGGATTGAATGCTTCTAGAATTTGTAATGATTGAATCGCGAGTTTTGTTCAAGGTTGGCAAAGAACCTTGGCACAAACATTGATACCAAGTGATTTCTATAAAGAGGCGATAAACTTTACTTAAGGATCGATGAAAAGAAGCTAAGTGTTGAGTATCTTCTAACGAAACGATCTCATTTAATCTACAGATAACAGGAGAGACAATATCTTTAAAAATGGGCTTTAAATTGACCTCAGCAATGGCTAATTGAACCCCTTCTTGATAAAGATTATCTGCCCCTTGTGTCGCTTGTACATGGTCAAACTGTCCATCTTTTAGACAACTGTGAATGCTGTAGGCTTTCTCGGTTAGACTTTGAAGGGTAATGTTACTTATCATAAAACCTCTCTAATGTGTTAATTTTTGACATTTAATTTAATCATTTTTAATAAGCTCTCACGTTTGTAAAATTTTTAGGAAAAATATCACAAAATTTCTTCTTCTCCTTTATTCATGTAATCCCGATAAGAAAAAAGCTCCCCATCGATCAGGCCTTTCTCGTGCTTGCTCAATGCCTACTAGCATGGCTTTTTGTAAGGCTTGAGCTTTATTGAGTTTTTCTACCCCTGTACCTAAAAGATGACGATAAAACGTCTTGACCATTTGAAGCGTCAACTCTGTGTCTGGCAGTCGCCAATAAGTTGCGACCGTTGACAAAGCGCCTGCGGCAAGAAAGGACCAAACGGGACCAACGCTTCCTTCTCTGTGAAGCTTGCCTCTGCCAGAGAAACAAGCGCTCATAAAAACTAGCTCTGTACGAAGGGTAAGTGGCACAATCTCTTGCGCATGAAGATAGCCTTTGGGATGGATTTCATCGGGAGTGAGTTTAAAAAGCCCTTCAAAAACGGAATGGGGATCGATTTTTTCATCAGACTTTTTGCCTATCGACCCATGACAGGCAAGGTGAATCCAACGCGCATCTGGCATTCCTTCTACAGCACGTTGAACAGTAGCCTTGTCTTGTAAGAGGATTTTTTCTGAAGCTGTTTCAAGCAGAGGAGCGACAGTTGTTTGAGCTTCTTCCTCCGCAAACTTTAGTCCGCATTCAGATGTATTGGGATTCCCAATGACGAGAGAATTTTCTGAGAAATCTTTAGGAATTTCATCTAATAATTTGAGTATTCCAATAGAGGGGGCAATCGAAAGTGGATGTTTTTCAATCAAATAGTCTCCGTCTTTGTCTAAAAATGCTGCGAAGGGTATTTGAGCGAGATAACCATCAGGAATAATGGTTACCACTTGTTGGGGGTCTTTGGGGAGAAAATTTGCAATCGGCGCAATGAATATTTCATACCAATCTTTAAGGCGATCTTTAAAAGCTTGCAAATTTGACGAATGAGTACTCCCATCTGGCTCGCCACGAGTTAGTTCTTCTAGAAAAGATTGCAGAGGTGTTGCAATAGTTCTTGTCTCTGCAATAAAGGGAAATGTTTTGAAAATCTGCTTTGCTTCCTTAAATTCTTTTGTCAAAATTCCAAGAGGCAACGGTTTGCAGATGATTTCGCCGTGGGAAGGAATAACCCAAACGGTGATACTATCCTTGCTTTCAAAAGGAAACGAATAAATAATCAAGCAAGTGTTTAGCTTTTGGGCTAAAGCTTGCATTTCCTGGGCTGTGACTCCGGAATACAAAAAATCTTCTTTTGGAAGCTGAACTTTTTTTGCCAGGGCGGAGACTAAAGCACGCGAACGTCTAAAATCTGTAAGCTGCAGAGCTTCATCGCCTCTTTTCTGTTCTAATAGAAGTTCTTCTAGCCTTAAAATTGGGATTGCTTGTAATTCAAAAAAGGTAATTTGCCAAGCGCTGTCATTTTTAAGTTTTCGATGTAATGTGGCATAAATATCAATGCTTTTGCAATAATTCATCTCTGCTAGCTTAGGATCAGTTTTTCTATATATTTCTCCTAAGTTTTGATAACCCGCTGCTTCGCCAAAGAGATCATTTGATTTTCGAGATAAGCAAATAAATTCTTCGAGCTTTTTAATTGCTTCTCCTTGTCTTCCCATAGCAGCGTAGCATATGCCTAATCCATTGATAGTGTTTTTATTACAATTTTGATTACTAATCTCATTGGCTGCTTCATAGCATTTTATTGCTTTAGCGAAATTACCATCGAAGTGAATGAAAGCATTTCCCAAATTTACTAAAATATTAACTCGTTTCAAAGGTTCTTTTACTATTTCTAGTGCTTTTTTATAACAATCTATACTTTCAGCATATCTTTTCGCATGGCGATATGCACTGCCGAGTTCGGCATATGCCATTCCTAAGGACTTTGGAAATGAAATTTGGTTTTTAGTGATCTCTAAAGCTTGTTCTTTATATTCAAGTTCTTTTTCATAATTTCCAAATTTACCATACATGTTTCCAAGAACTATTAAGGCATTCAATTTGTTATCAAGTCTTTTTAAGTCATTTGTCTGAAATAACGGATCTTGTGTTAGCTTTAAAGTCTTTTCGGCATAAAAAAGAGCTTTTTCATATTGCCTAGAATCAGCAAATAATCCAGTTAAGTTTTTATGAATAGATATAGCCATAAAAATATCGCCTGTTTGAAGAAATTCCAATGCCTTTCGATACGCTTCTTCAGCTTCCGGATAGCATTGAGCATTAGCATGGGCTTGACCTATCCCATTGTAGTAGATTGCTACTTGCTTGGGTTCGTTTTCTGTCAAATCTAAGGCAGTTTGATAAGATTGTATCGCCTTATCATTTTTGTTGATGGAAAGATAAGCTTCTGCAAGGCAACCAAAAATCTGAATTTTACTTTTATAGTCTTGTCGCTCTTCCGCTAAAGCTAGAGCTTCTTGATAAAAAGGAAGCGCGAATTCTCCTTGTCCTAGCTTCATGCAACGAGAGCCTATTCTTTCTAAATAAAAAATCAATTTATCATAATTCCTCAATTCGTTCGCCGTTTCTAATGCCTTTTTGAGGTGATAAAAAGCTAGTTCATTCTGTCCAAAACGAAGATGCGCTATTACAAGATTTCCATGAGTGTGCGTAATATTAACGAGTATCTCTTCCTCTTGAAAGATTGTCGAAGGTTTCCGTAATAGAATTTTTAAAATAGCTTCTGTATGAAAAATAGCACGACGAAAGTCATACTGGTAGTTTCCATAAAAACCTGCTATGATTTCTAGAAGTGTTAAAGATATTTCTCCGCTTTTATGAATGGCAGATTTTTCTTCCTCAATTTCTCTTTTGATAGTTTCAGGTAAAGGTTCAAAAAGCCTTAAAACGGCCTTTTCTAAATTTTTCGGGATGAATGGTTCAATTTTTTTTTCGCTAGCCAACTGATAGAGATTTTCTATCCATCGCTTCATGTTGCTTAAAATGTAGTCTTTATTTTGGGTAAGTAAGTTAAAGCAGTGATTGCCAAATTCTAAATAAGGAAGCATCCAGAGATGCTCTAGTATATTTTGATAGATCGAGCAGATAGGAATGATCAAATTAAGTTCATTTGATTTTAACCTTACTTCCATAATTTCACTGATAATTTTTTCAAGATGGATTAACTGTTTAGCTTGGTTATGCTGAATATCATAAGGAAGTGTTTCAAGATTCAAAAAAGTTGCCAGTTGTGGTACTAGTAAATTTTGTACTTCTTCAATCTCTATTTTTAGCAGACGACATAAGCATTCTCGCTTGGCACTCATATCTTCCAATTGACTTACCTTTTCGATAAGCATTTTTGCACTGAGGATGATATTTTCTTTGGTAACGAATTTTGTTTCATAGGCCTCAATTAAACCTTTTACATGATCTAATAGAGATATTTCTGTAATTTGGAAAGAAAGAAAACTGCACCAAGTACTGGATTCAAGAGATCCTACATTCATAGTTCAACTCCTCAAATGGCAAAATATTAAAAATATTTTTATTTTTATAAAGATAAATAAGCAAGCTATAAATTGATTAGTAGAACATAATTGTTTATTTATGCAATCCCGATAAGAAAAAAGCTCCCCATCGATCAGGCCTTTCTTTTGCTTGCTCAATGGCCAACAGCATGGCTCTTTGCAAGGCTTGGGATTTGTTTAGCTTTTTCACTCTTATTCCTAAAAATGGCGATAAAACGTCTCGGCCATCTGAAGGGTTAAATCACTATCTGGCAGACGCCAATAAGTCGCGACCGTTGACAAAACGCCTGCGGCAAGAAAAGACCAGACGGGACCAACGCTTCCTTCTCTGTGAAGCTTGCCCCTGCCGGAGAAACAAGCACTCATAAAAACTAGTTCTGTACGAAGAGTAAGTGCCGCAATTTCTTGCGCGCGGAGATATAGCCTTTGGAATGACTTTCGCTGGGAGCAAGCTTGAAAAGGCCTTCAGCATGCAAAACAAGATTTTTTCAGGCTTTGTGCCTGCCAATCTCTGACAAACAAGGTGAATCCAACGCGCATCCGCCATTCCCTCAACAACGCCTTGAACAGTAGCCTTGTAAGAAAACTTTTTTTGGATCTGTTTCAATCAAAGGGCAACAATTGCTTGAGCTTTTTTTCGCAAACTGTAATGTGTGTTTTTTGGATGAGGTATTGTAAGATTTTCAATGACGAGAGAATCCTTTGAAAAGTCTTTAGGAATTTCATTCAATAATTTATCATTCCTATGATACAGATTAGCTACTAAGGGGTCAAATGTGCTAATTCAGATCGATGTAAGAATGGTTTTTTAACTCAAAATTAATTTTGGATTAGCTAATAAAGCTCTAAAATGCGTTAACCTAAATCTAACATCAGCGAAATGTTCGCAATGGCTCAAATTTAGTTGCTGTAAATCAGTTAAGGATGCCAAATGTGTTAACCCAGCTTCAGTAAGATAAATGCATCCACTCAGATTTAAATGTTGTAAAGCCACTAAGGATGCTAAATGTTCTAATCCAGCATTGTTGAGGCTATTGCACCAGCTTAAATCTAAATGTTTTAAAGCTACTAGGTGTGTCAAATGCGCTAACCCTGCGTCGGTAATAAAAGCGCACTTACTTAGATTCAAATACTGTAAAGCCAACAAAGGTTTTAAATGCGCTAATCCTGTGTCAGTAATAAAAGTGCATCCACTGAGATTCAAATACTGTAAAGCTATTAAAGATTTAAAATGTGCTAATCCTTTATTGGTGAGCTTATCGCAACAGCTTAAATTCAAATATTGCAAATTTGTTAAGGATGTCAAACTTGCTAACCCATCTTCAGTCAGATTGTGGCAGGCCTGAAGTTGAAGTGCTTTTAAATTTTTACAAGTTTTTAACGCTAAGAGATGGGCATCGGTCAAATGGGCATTTTCTGAAAAATTAAGTTTTTCTATCTCATTTGAAAAGTAATTTAAAATTTTTTTAAATTCTGCTAAATGTGGCGTCTGATTTAATAATAAACTTGTAACTTTAGACTGTAAATAATTTTTTAAAGCATTTAAGCGATATCGATGCGCGAAATTTAAGAATTCTCTTAATTTTACTAGGCTATCTTTATTGTAATTAAATAGGTCAAGTTCCTCTGATTTATAGGTATCAATCAGCTGTTCTTCTAAATTTTTCACAACATCTGTCAGTAGATAATAATCTGCTAGCTGAATGAAAAAAGTAATGTCTTCCACAGGAACTTTAAAATTAGCATTCGTTAGACAAGAGAGTAGACTGATAAACTCTTCTTTTTGTGTCAAAGCGAGAGGATTTTGAAAAGTTTCTTTAAAATTGCCCGACCAAAGAACCCTAAAATAGGGCGATTTTTCCATTAACAAAGTTTTTTGGGAGCTTGTAATGTTTAGAAAAGTGTTATTCTGGAATCTTACTTTAAATTCTTGAGGTAAAGATAAAAAATTAGAAGATCGAGTTGCGGATGCCCCAATTCCTTTTAGGGTATTTGAAGGTTCTAATAAAACTTCGTTTTCGTACTCAGGATTACCAATAGTTTCCTGAGAGCGAATTCTTATTAAAGATATATCAGATGATGGAGAGCGACTTGCAATAAATTTGGGAATGGTAATTTCTTTTCTACTCCAAAAAATCTCTCTCCATTGAGTTTGAAGTTGATCTTTTTTGAGATAATCAAAAAATAAGTTTAGGAAACTCTGAAAGATTGTTATGCAAAATAAACTAACACGTTCAGAGAACTTTAAACAGTTATTCGATTCATAATAGTAGTGAGTAGTTGGATTGGAAAAAGCAATTTTAGGAGTAAACCTTAGATTATGAATAGTCAAATTCACCATCCAAATTGGATAAATAATGTATTTAATTTTTTAATATAAAATATGAGTGAATATTATTGCAATATTAATGCAATAAAGACCCAATTAAATTTGAAGGAAATTCTAATTTTATTGATTGATAGAGCTGTTAAAAAATCAGTAAAAATTGATATGGATTAAATGCAAAACATTAATCTTTAATATCAAAGTTGTCTAAGTCATCGAATCAAGGCTAAAAAAATATTTTTTTAGCAATATTAGTGAGAATTTTTTGCCGACTAATGGTGAAATGATTAAACAAAATAAGCTATATGAATCATCTTTAAATACCTTCTCAAAATAGTTTCCTTTTCACTATGTTCTTTGGAATTGTTAAATTCTTTGATGAATAAATTGCCTTTATAACTTTCGGCTATGCTTTTTCGACCGGAATTAGCACAGACATTAAACACTTCTTTTGACTTTTAAGAAGTAGATTTGAGATTTTCTAGGAACTCATTTATGATTATGGGCTATTAACTTTCGCATTTCTGTTTTATATCTTTTTATTACTTCTAGTTTTTGGTGTATAAGTTTTTTCATTAATTCAGGGATTTTGTTTTAAAACAGTATATGCGGTCTAGTAAAATTGACCTGTCCACTTTTCCAGCGCACTAACTAAATGATGATTTTTAGAAATTTTTTTGTGATTTACAGGAGAGTAATCTGCAAGGGTAGATTAAATCATTTAAATGTGCTGGCATATTTAATACCTCGCTAAATTTTAAAATAAATCACTTTTATGAAATGACATAAAAAATTTATGTTCTGTCCACTTTGCTATAACTAAAGATATAGCCCTAAATTTTTATTCTTCTTTGTATTGGGATTAGCACTAGTTCAAGGCAAAAAATGGATTAATATTGATTCATAGCTAACTAAGAAAGGCTTGAATAGGATTGAGTTAATCTAAATTTAAAAAATATTTTCAAATTTAGATTAACCAAAACAAAAATTTTTATTTTGTCTCTATTGGTGGATAATATTTTTCTATCTTATTTTTTAGTTCTTTTATCTTTCTTCCTTCAACTTCAATCTCTGTATCAGTTATCGTAGATTTATTAAGAAGCTCTTGTTCTTCAGGCGTTATATTTCTTGTGGAAATAGCATCGTTATAACGAGGAAAAAGGTAGGAAAATAGTCTATCTGCTATATTCATCGTCTCGAAATTCTTAACTTTTTTCTCTAAAATGGTATTTTTATCCTTAAGAATAGAACATTGGTTTAAAATGTTAGCACTTGTATTTAAAGATTCTTCTGCATCGCGTGCAAGAGGTCTAAAATCTTCTAAGAAACTTTTATGATCCTCTAATAATTTTTGTATCTCTACTTTATGCTCTCTCCTTTCTATTTTATGCTCTTGCATAAGTTCTCTCATTAACTCAAGAGAGGTTTTTTTTTCAGAAGTTTGCTTTTTAGTAAATTCGTCTACTTCTTCTTGGGCACCGGCTAAATTATAATTTTTAACCAGTTTGTTTACATCAAGAATTTTACTAGGGTCCAAAGGACATGTAAATGGAGTTCCTCCTGCAATTGCTCTGTTATAAATTTGCATGATTGATTCTCGTTCAAATGTATGTCCACATTCATCTACCACGGGATCTACAAATGGGCTGAGAGTAATAGGGCAATTAAAAGATCTAAAAATTACTTCTTCTTCAACAGGAAGTATATTCTTGGCTATGACAGAAGTTTTATTCTCGGAAGCAAGAGAACACTTATTCATTTCACATACATTTTCTTCCCACACAACTTCTTTCGGTTGATTTAAAGAATCAACGGGATTACAAATTGAAGAATTTAAATTTATTGACATATTTAACACTCCTATAAAATTTAAAATAAAATGTTTCTCTAAAATGAGACAAAAACCGTATTTTATTACGCTTTACCTTCCTTAATCTAGATAAACAACAAAGCTTTAAATTTAATTTAGAAAAGTAATTGTTATATAACTGCTTATTCATAGTTATCAAAGGATATCTATATGAGCAATACAAAAACTTTTCCTTTTTTTTATCAATCTTTTTTTAAAAAAATGATAAATAGATGGCAATTGTCTAATTAAATTATATCTCCTTAACTGTGGTTTTTTTAATTTATGTTAAAATGAAAAGAAAGAGGAGAAAGTACGCGAAATAATTAGGTTTTTTGGAATTTTGTAACAACGATTGTGATGTATTACAAAGTTTGTAGGCTTTCTTTTTTTCACGTAGAACATGAAGAGTACAAAATTAACAAATTACAATTATTTGAAGGCTGCTTATTTATTCGAATGATTGCCAACCATTCCTTTCAAAGGCGTTTTTTTTCATCTTTTTCTTTGTAAATTTTACTCAGTTTATTTTTTGCATAATGAATGAGCTGAAGGAGTATAATAATATTAGATGACTGGAAAGATGGTAAGTCTGATTTTTATTAAATCAGCTGCTATGTGACTGAAGCCGCATAGAAAAAAAGAGCTTCTGATAGTTTTGTAAATAACTTATGTTTTTTAGAGAATTGATAAAAAATTATAAATGAAGAATTAGAATAAGAGTAAATATGAGGTTCCCATTTGCTCCTTAAACGAGAACCTCATAAACCCAATTTTATAAATTAAGTTAAGCTAAAAATCATCCGAGATCTCGAGTAAGAGTAAAATTTTCTTTAAATACTTTGACAATCCTTTGAATGGGATAAACTTTATTTAATAAATAATCATTTCCTATTACACTTGTTAGTGTATGATAAAATTTCGGTTGCCCTTTCTTATTGTATGCTAAATTATGATGAGGATTAGGGGAAATCGCATAAGTAATTTGAGAACCTGCTACTCCTTCCTTGTGAATTTTGATCCACCTATTGCCTTTTCCTTCGCCAATTTCTGTATAATGAAACTTAGCAACTACTACTTGTTTTTTGACTGAATCGGTAAATTTGACATGGCCATTTACTCTTGGCTTTTCTTCTTCTACGTCTCCTGATTTTATTGTTAAGGGTGACCAATTTAAATATCTTGTATGCGAATGTGTCACTTTGATTTTTGATAGAATGTAGTCAGCGTTACGATCACCTTTGTCTTTTCCAAGTTCAAGTATTGCGTAAACCGCATTCATTGTTAACCCTTCACTGTTCCCCTGGTGCATAGCATGGACATAGCCATTTTGCAGCAACATTCTAGGGGCTCCCGATTCTCCAGGACTTGTTTGAGAGGAAGCAAGATCTCCTCGCATGGCATAAGATCCACCACCTGGAGAGTTAAAAGATTGAGAGGAAAAAGGCCTCACGTATATATTTAAAGATGATCCTTCTAACTTGCGATACATTTGAATCGAATCTCCTATCCCGATGTCCAAATCTAAAATGACTGGCTTGAATCGGCCTTCTCTCAACCATAAAATGGCGAAATCTATCCCATAGCTAGATCCATCAAAAACAACTTCTATTGGCCCACTAGTTCCCTTGATTTCAATTTCTCCTTCTAAACAATGTCGACATGTCAATAGAAGATTTGGAGCTATAGCAAAACAATTTCCTTTAAAAGAGCCATTAATTCCTACAATGGAGTAGATTGCGTCGCCAAGGTTTTTTACAAAATATGTTATTGGAGAGCGTTGGTTCAGTAGGTATTCATAAATCTTTGTTTCCGAATTAACCTCATTAGAGTTAAAGATAGAATAAAATTGCGCGCCACGAGAAATCGGCGTCATATAAACATTCTCCTTAAATAAAATTTAAAATATTTAATTTTAGATCCATTACTGCCAATGCCTAACCACTTTTTATCTTTTAATCATTAAATATATTTTGAGGTTAAAATTTGGCATTTTTACGTTAAAAGAATGATGTGTGAAAGTAAAGGAATATGACATTTCAAAACAAAATTAACATGTTAAAATGGGTATAGACTTAAATTTGCAACTATTGCTCAATGGTCCATCGAATTTCATCCGTACTTAGATGAGGGAAGTATACGCTTAACAGTACAAAAAAGAAAAACTAAGTTTAGTGGTCAAGATAAAAGCTAAAGGCTATCGAATAAAAAATTTAACAATAAAGCAAAAAAATACAGAAGGAATTAAAGAAAATTACTGAAAAAATTTTAAAAATTATTAATCATATTTAGCAAAAACTTTTTTCATAGTTACTATTTAGACAGCAGAGACGGCTGCTAGAAATATAGATTTACCAATGTAAAATGAGATTTTAATTTTTAGTTTGTGTTGTCTGTTTCCATGCTGATTCCTCTAGCAAATATTAGTTTAGAGCCATGTGGGGATAGTAATTTTTTCTTCTATATGTATTTTTATTAAAAATATATAAAAATTCTATTTCTAAATGCACCGTTTATTGAGAATTGGGTTAGCATTTAATAGTTTGTCTGGCTTAGGAAATTTTCCAGGTATACATTAGAAGGCTTTTTTTTGAACCTCAGCGATTACTAATTTGCCCCCTTTTTGATAGAGGTTATTCGCCTCTTTTGTCACATTCTCATGATCAAATTGCCTATCTTTCAGGTAACTGTGAATTCTATCTGCTTTTGAATTAGATCAGCATTTAACGGTTTATCTTGCTAGAAAAATCTTCACTCATACGGCAGAGAAAGCTTTTTGGGTAAATAAACTGGTAGACCTGTTATCTAATTTGATAATGATTGGTAAATTCTGTTTAAAGTTTGTAAAATTTTTAGACAAAATATCGTAAAATTTCTTTTTTCCTAGCTTATTCATGTAGCCCTGATAAGGAAAAAGCTCCCCATAGATGAGGCTTTTCTCGTTTTTGCTCAATGCCTACTAGCATGGCTTTTTGCAAAGCTTGGGCTTTATTCAGTTTTTCCACTTCTATGCCTAAAAGATGGCGATAAAACGTGTCGACCATTTGAAGAGTTAGATCACTATCCGGCAGTCGCCAATAAGTCGCGACCGTTGATAGGGCTCCTGCGGCAAGAAAGGACCAGACAGGACCAACGCTTCCTTCCCTGTGAAGCTTGCCTCTACCGGAGAAACAGGCGCTCATAAAAACCAACTCTGAGTGAAGAGTAAGC
>NZ_BCPZ01000244.1:0-167 GCF_001950615.1 Candidatus Protochlamydia sp. W-9 | reverse complement strand
CTTTTTAGGTTGGTGAGTATAAGCAATAAGCCCAGCTAATAGATTAATTAAAAAATTTCCGGCATTTCTGTGGCGTGTATGTTCAATTTGAGAAATATTTTTTAGTTGATCATTCACCGTTTCAATAATAGCTCGTTTTCTAAGAAGAATTTTGTCTGTCAACTTCA
>NZ_BCPZ01000243.1:0-35223 GCF_001950615.1 Candidatus Protochlamydia sp. W-9 | reverse complement strand
TATTTATTTTGATTTTATTAAAAATTTAATGTAATAAAATTTAATTTTAAATTTATCTCAATATTTATTGATAAAAAAATTTAGAAATTTATTCATATAGAAATGAAGGGAGCCATAAACAAGAGGTGAAAGTAAGCAATTATTATAAACAAAGATAAAATGCTTAAGGATTCTAATATAATTTGTAAGTTTTTTAGAAAATAGTAGTGTTTTTCTAACAAGTCTTAAAGCACAATTAAATCTTTCAATGCCATTTGTCTTCTCTGATTTGTTTGCTATATGGCTTATGCTGGCTAAAAAGGATAAGACTTCGAGGTAAATATTGAATTTATCTGTGTAAAATTCAGCTTTTTTTAAATCTTCTGATAGTTTTGCAAGAAAAGTCATACAAACAAAGGAACTTGTCAGAAAAGCTCTTTTAGAAAGAGTGTCTCTTAATAAAATTTGTAGAATTTTTGATGCAAGGATGCCATGGCTGCTAGATTTTATTAATTTCAGGATCCATGATTTGCCTGAGAATTTAAATGTACAAGTCACTTGCCACGAGAAATATAAGTTAGAAGTAGCTAAACTTGAAGGAAATGAGCGATGGAGTTTTGTAGGAAATAAGAAAAATGATCAGTGGTTATGGCTCAACTTGCATAAAAAAAGCCGCCAAGTGCTTGCTAGGCAAGTGGTTTCTCGAGATATAAAACCGCTGAGCTTCTTTTTGCAAAATGACCTGAATCCCTAAAGAAGGCTCTCTATTTCACTGATAAATTTAATGTCTATGATGAAACCATTCCTTGGAGTCAACATCAACCAGTTAGCAAGCAATCTGGTCAGACAAGCGACATTGAAAGATTTAATTGTGCTCTCAAACAAAAATATGCAAGACTTGTAAGGAAAACACTTTCATTTTCTAAAAAAACTAACTAATCACATTTAGTTAATAAAATACTTCATTTGTGATTACAATAGACAATTGAAAGCCTTACCTATTTAGCACTACCCTGTTTTCCTTCATGAAAAGCCAAACTCTTGTTTTTCTATGCTTTATCAACCAAAACCATTGTTCATTTGCTTTTCAACCAACAAAGTTGTGAAGTTCATCTACCTCTAATGCCCTAATCTCTAATTCTTCGATTTCCTCTAATATGACAGCATTTAAGTGATTCCGAAAAGATGGGTCGTCGAGCGCTCTTTTAGCTGGCTAGAAAAATGCAGAAGGTGATGGAAAAACTGCGAAAGAAAATTGAATACAAACTTAAATCTGCTCATTTTG
The DNA here is from genome assembly GCF_001950615.1 of Candidatus Protochlamydia sp. W-9. Classification (NCBI taxonomy): domain Bacteria; kingdom Pseudomonadati; phylum Chlamydiota; class Chlamydiia; order Parachlamydiales; family Parachlamydiaceae; genus Candidatus Protochlamydia; species Candidatus Protochlamydia sp. W-9. The sequence goes on along the minus strand of NZ_BCPZ01000243.1, from coordinate 33,959 downwards.
GCGTTTGTGGTTCTCCTTTTAAAAAGATTTTAAATAGGTTCTAAGAATTCTCTTTAAATTATCCTTGAATAATTTTATTGGATTCAAATCTGGTGAATAGGGGGCAAGGAAGGTATTTGACATCCAGCAAATTGAATTAAATCTTTTTGTTTTTTGAAATGGATGGAATACAATTTTTTTTAAAATGATATTTGTCGTTTACAAGCATAAAAAATGGCTTGTACAATGACACCAAATGAGCGACAATTTCTTTTATAGGCATCTGGTTAAGACGTAATAAATTTTAATAAAAATTTTATCTTTTATCTTTACTAGCATAAGTTGCCCTTATTTTCGGCATTAGGCTTCGTACTTTTTTCTTTTAGGCCCACTTTTAAATTGTTTTAAGACTTAAATCGAAAATTGTTGTAGTTGTTACTTCAGAACCCCCGTCTTTGTATAGCGCACAACATATTCTCTTAAGTCATTTAAATAAGCTATGAAAATAGCTTACAAAAATTAGCATGTAAATTTTAGTTTAAAATACTATAAATTCGAATTTTATGCTACGATGAAACTAATATTAAACGAGAGAAATAAATTATGAAGCTTCCTTTAGCTTATTATGGTGATTCAGTTTTGCGTAAAAAAGGGTCACAAATTGTAGAAATTAATGACACAATTAAACAGCTTGTTCAAGACATGATAGAAACAATGGAAGCAAATGACGGGTGTGGTTTAGCTGCTCCTCAAGTCCATCAATCTCTCTCATTATTTATCACTTGTATTCCTCAATACCTTGAAAACGACCAAGTTATTCCCGGTCAAGTAAGAGTGTTTATTAATCCCAAAATCCTTTCTTACAGCCAAGAAGTTTGGGCATGTCAAGAAGCTTGTCTTTCCATTCCAGGCATGAGAGAAACTGTTTCCCGCCCTTTAAAAGTGACAATTCAAGCCACAGATTTAAATGGACATACTTTTACAGAAGAATTTGAAGGTTTTGATGCCCATGTGATTATGCACGAAAATGATCATGTTAATGGAGTTTTATACATAGATCGCTTACCCTCTAAACGCAAAAAAGGCATTGAAAAATTTTTAAGAGAAATCAAAAAGAAATATAGTAAAAATTAAACTTTTAATCTTTCTAAAAGATTTAATTTATTCGAAAATAAATTTATCATTAAATCATTAAATGAACATTCCGTGGATGGATGATATCTTAGCTCAAAACAAAGGATTTCAAGTATGTAAATTTTTGCTTGAAAATTCTGTTAAAGATTCTTTGTAAAATTACTTATATAGATAAAAATTTTTCTCCTGCACAACAAGATCTGAATTGGTAGATACGGATTACAATATAACCTAGTACCTGAATGAGATGGCGATATCATTATTTAATGAAGGTTGGGACATAGCTGTCGATGAGATTAACGATAGCTATTTTGAAAATAATTTTACTTCTCAGCATGTTCCAATTAATAACTAAGAAAATGATAGTAATAATAATGGAATAGAATTAAAGGGGACATTAGTTTAACGACTTATCATAAGCGATAACTATAATCCAGACTCACTCAATAGATAAGCAAGTCTGGAGTCGACAATTTATTGAGATTCGATACGTTCCATTGTAAAGGCAGGAGCATTATTTTGTGAGCGGCCAAGAGCACTCGTCCATAAAGACAAAAGAATACAAGCAGTAAGAAAAATAACAGCTAACCATGCCGTAACCTTTTTCAAAACATCCGCTGTCGACGTTCCAAATAAAGATTCGCTAGAATCTCCACCAAAAGAAGCTCCGAGCCCAGAACTTTTGCTTTCTTGCATCAAAATAACTGCACAAAGCAATGCGCAAATAATCAAAAAGAGCGTAATAGTAAAAAAATATAGGAATGTCATAGTAATTTTGCCTTCAGATTGAATATTGACCCACCATCATTCACAATTTCAACAAAAGATTCAAGAGAAAGTGATGCGCCTCCGATTAAAAGGCCATCAATATCGGGTTGCTTAAGTAATGAGATTGCGTTAGAAGGGTTCACCGATCCGCCATATTGAATGACAATCTGTTCGGCTAACTCTTCAGAAAAAATTTCTTTAATAATTTTTCGACAAAACTGATGAATTTCTTGTGCTCCTTCAGGTTTCGCGTTTTGGCCATTTCCAATAGCCCAAACAGGTTCGTAAGCAATTATTAAGGACTTTAAGTCTTCAGCTGTTAATTCAGCTAAACATTCTTGTATTTGGGTACGAATGATTTGTTGGGTTTCACCGGATTTTCGTTCTTCGAATGTTTCACCAACACAAAGCACAGGAGTGAGGCCAATTTCTAAAGCTTTCTTCACTTTTCGATTAATAAAAGCATTATCTTCTTTATAAAGATGGCGACGTTCAGAGTGCCCCAATAAAACAAAGGAAGCACCTGCTTCTTTAACCATTTTACCTGCGATTTCGCCTGTAAAAGCCCCTTCAGAGGCATCGTTCATATTTTGCGCACCAATTACTAATCGCGAATTTCGAATCTCTTGTTTAACAGGATAAATGGCTGTAAAAGGAACAGCAATCCATACTTGAATAGGGCTTACTTCAACCACTGGAAGTAAGGCTTTTGCAAAAGTGCAAGCCTCTTTAATGGTTTTATACATTTTCCAATTGCCTGTAATGACAACAGGGCGATGCGATGGACTCATCCGACGCTCTCCTTTTAATCTCAAATTCTTAAGAAAATATTTATGTGTTATCCTAATCTAGGAAGAGATGAAACTCAAGAAATTTCATTTTATTCAAGCTTTCTATAAATTAGAAAAAGATTTTTTAAAACAAATTTTGATACAATTTAGTTGGATTATTTTGACTTTTCCTTCATCAACAATAACTCATCATGAGTTACAAATAAAAGACCCTCTTCAAAAAATTTATGAATGGGAATTAGAAGGTATTTCCTTTTTCGACGAGTTAATTGTTTCTTGGAATGCTTTCCGTCCGTCACAAGGATTTTATCTCATTTCTACCTCTCTTTATACGACGCAATGGTCTGCATGGCTTCCTTATGCAGCTTGGCATAAAGACAAACAAAAAAGCTTTAACGTAACAGATAACGCATCAAATATTTCTTCTTTTCAAGATATTGTGGTTTGCCCAAATGTTTCCAAAGCTAAAAAATTAAGAATACGCATTGAAGCTATAGATCACGCTAACTTAAAAAATTTTTTTTGCTTACACGCTTGCACAACCTTAGGAACGCCCACTTTTAATAAAGAGGCTTCTCCTATGAGAGTGAATCCCCTTAATATTTCCCCTTTATCTCAAATGACTCTTGATCATCCTCGTTTTGCAAGTCTTTGTTCTCCGACTTCAACAACTGCCACTATTCGATATTTAACACAAACGAATACCCTTCAAGCGACTCATTTTGCTCAACATGTCTACGATCATGCATTTGATATTTATGGCAACTGGTCATTCAACATAGCACAAGCTTTTGTAGAATTAGGAAAAGCATGGAGAGGGTGGGTAGCAAGATTTACTTCTTTTAATCAAATTATTGCTCAACTAAAAAATAATTGCCCCATCGTTGTCAGTTTGAAAGGCCCTTTAAAAGGAAGTGCTCAAACTTACCAATCAGGGCATCTTGTTGTCATTAGAGGTTATCATGCTCAAAATCGGGAAATTCTTTGCATGGATCCTGCTTTTTCTTTAGATTCAGACACTCTTATAGCATATGAAGAGGAAGGTTTTTTACAGGCTTGGGAGAGGAGAGGTTTTGTTGGATATTGTTTTGCACGTCATTAAAATCAAATAAAAAAAGTTTATTGGATCCATTTAATTGCTAAAAATAAACTTCACTTTCCCAAAATAGAAAAAAGCCAATCTTTGCAATTTAAAATTGCGCAATTCATCCTCCAACCCTAAAAAGTTAGGCTTTTCCAGTTTTGAATAAATGAGAATATAATACATTCTAGTTTATGAGGTTTGATTCTTTTTTAAATTAGAAAAAATCAAAGTTAAACATTCTCTTAAAAGCCATTAAAACTATATTCAGGAGCCTGAAATTAGCCTTGTTCAGATTCTGCTTCATATTCCATGGTATCAGAAGTTGTAGATAAAACACCTACATCTAACCAAGCTTGAGAAACTATACAATCCATTCCAAACTCTGTAGCCTTTTCTATAGTTCTATTAGCAAATATTTCAAAAGTTTCATTGCTTTCTCATGTCCTATTTTTGAGCAATAATTCTCCAAATTATATCACTATTTTTAGAATGCTTCTAAAATTGCTAACCAATGTCGGATCGGATATGGAGATAAATTTACCGCTACCTTAATGCTATTCGTTTTAACAGCTTATTTCATTATCTCTTAGCTTCTATTAGGAAAATCATTTAGAAAATGTCTGAAAGAGTTAAATTTATTCCACAATAGAAAGTGGAAGATAGTAGGAAAGGAAATTTTCCATTTTCAATAAAAATAAAACTGCCTTTCTAATATAATTTATTGCAATGCAGCTGTAATGTATTCACTAGTTTATTTCAAAATTTTATAAGTATAAAGTAGCCCCTTTTTTCAAGGAGCAAGAATCACTCATGTTATTAAGCATTTTTTTTGTAAACAGTTATTTTGCGATTACCAAGTGAACCTATTTGCCCAGTTGGAGAATAATGCGTGCTTGGATTAGGCGTCGCAAATCCAAATAGTGCTGAAGCTGCACTATTTGTGCGAAATTGAAGATCATTCGTTGTTGTTTTTTTTATTTGTGTCTGAATGATCTGATCTATACTTTCGTCACGAGTTGTTTTGCTAACTTTAAGCTCTTCATAAGTTTGCTTCCAACTCTTAGGTTGTTTTGCTCCTTTAGCTACAAATTCCCCAAATTCAATTTCAGTTTTGGTTTCCATATTTGAAAATCTTTTGATAAATTTTCAAATATTTTGCATGTGCAGGTAACTGCTTGTAGGTCTCTTTTTCCTAAAAATGAAAGAATTTGTAAATTGACTTCAACTGGAATAATTTCTTGAAGTGGTGATCTCCAATTAATTGAACTCATAAAACTCCCTTTATATTAAATATTAAAAGCATAAATATATTTTATTAAGTATAAAATGGAAATTTCAATATTTATATTAAATTTCAAACAAAATTGACTTTTATTAAATTACTGTTAATATTTAGAAATTTTTTAATATTTAAAAAAAAGACTGAATAATTAGAGATCCAGTCTCCAATAAATTAAACGGAAGGAGTAGATAAAGTTGTTAAATCTTTTAACATTAACTTGCTATAAAGTAAACCAGCTAACGATCCACCAAGAATTGGACCAATCCAATAAACAATTTGATCAATCCATTCTCCGCTGACAAGAGCAGGTCCAAATGCGCGAGCAGGATTCATGGCTGCACCTGTTAATCCACCACCTGCAAGTATATCAAAGATAATTACACCACCAATAGTAAAACCAGCAATTGATTTAAAAGCCCCTTTCGGATCGACTGCAGCGGCGTAAACGGTAAATACTAAGAGAAATGTTAAAATTGCCTCAGCCATAATACCTATTCCCATAGAAACTCCATCTGCTAAAACAGGAGTCCCTAATTTTGTCAATTCTGTGACATTTGTTGGAAAGATTATTTTAAGGCATAGTGCTGCAAATACAGCACCTGCTAACTGAGCAAAAATTTCTGCCACTGTTGTTTTCCAGTCCGACCTTCCACCGATTAAGACTCCTATAGAAACAGCTGGATTAAGTTTTCCTCCTGAAATATGGCCAACGTTAGACACCATCACAGCAATGGCAAGTCCATGAGCAAGGGCAATTCCGACAAGCCCCACACTGCCAGGATTCATCTCATTTAAACAAATTGCGCCTACCCCGATAAAAATCAACGTAAAAGTTCCAATAAATTCAGCTAATAGCCATGCAAGATTCATAAAACCTCGTATTAATTGTGATATCAAAAGAACAAACCTGTAAAATCTAAAAGCAGAATTTTACAGGCTCATCTAATTTTTTGGGTTTACTGACTTAGAAATTTTTCATTTCAATCGACCAAAATGATTTCCAAATCAAAAAATTTATATTCATTTTAAAAATAACATATTAACAAAAAGAATATTTTAATGAGTCAATTTTTGCAGATATTAAATTTAACAAATCTACCTTCAAAAGCTTAAATATGATATAATATTTTAGTTATGAACGAGATTTTATTTTTTATTCAGACAATATTGATTATTAGCTTTGCTTTGATAGCTAAACGCTTAGGAAAGACTGCCTTGATCGCTTGGGTCGCTGTCCAAGCTCTGATCGCCAATCTATTTGTCCTCAAGCAAATTGTTTTGCTCGGGCTTGAAGTCACAGCAAGTGATGCATTTGCCATAGGCAGTTTACTAGGACTTAATTTTTTACAAGAATATCACGAAAAAGAAGACGCAAACCAAGCAACATGGATTTGCTTTTTCTTTATGATTTTTTTTGTTTTCGTTTCCCAAATCCATTTGCTTTATGAACCTAGCTTGAATGATACTTCACAACCTGCATTTTTGATGATTTTATCTGTCACCCCTCGTTTACTCCTTGCTTCGATGAGCGTCTTTTTTATCGTTCAGCAAATTGACATCCGTTTTTTTACATTCTTAAAAAGAAAGCTTCCAAATATAAGTTTTGCCTTTCGAGCAGCAATAGCGCTTATTTTATCTCAATTTTTAGATACATTTTTATTTAGCTTTGCTGGTTTATATGGAATTGTTTCTTCAGTGACAGACATTATTGTTGTCAGTTTTATGGTTAAATTAATTGTAATTTTTTGTTTTACTCCTTTTGTAAAGTGGGCCAATACATGACGTATTTTAAATTCGAACTTATCCATCGCTCTAAAAAATCACGCGCTCGCGTTGGTCGCATTCATACCCCTCACGGAATAATTGATACTCCCAATTTTGTTGCCGTCGGAACTAATGGAACAGTTAAAGCTTTGAACAACACCATGTTACATGACATCGGATTACAACTGATGTTTTGTAATACTTATCACATGATGCTTCAACCTGGAACTGATATTGTCAGACAAGCAGGCGGTTTACATTCTTTCATCCAACGAAAACTTCCGATCATTACCGATTCAGGAGGTTTCCAAGTATTTAGCTTAGCTTATGGCTCTGTCGCTGATGAATTAAAGAGCAGGGGAACCAAAAAGCAAGGAGGATGTGTTCTTAAAATTACGGAAGAAGGGGTCTTATTTCGTTCTTATCGAGACGGCTCTAAGGTTTTATTAACTCCCGAAAGTTCAATTAAAGCTCAAAAAGACTTGGGAGCTGACATTATCATTCCTTTTGATGAGCTCCCCCCTTATCATATAGCCCGCGATGTCTTAAAAAAATCTTTAGATCGAACTCATCGTTGGGAAAAACGATCTTTAGAGGCTCACTTAAAAAACCCTCAAAAGCAAGCCATGTACGCTGTGGTTCATGGAGGAATTGATCCAGATTTACGAAAAGAAAGCTGTGCTATTCTAACAGAACTTCCTTTTGATGGATTTGCAGTCGGGGGAAGTATGGGTAAAACCAAAGACGAAATGCATACACTTCTGTCTCTCACCCTTCCTCTTCTTCCTGAAGATAAACCAAATCACCTTTTAGGAATTGGAGACCTTCCATCTATCGAGCGAAGCGTTCCGCTTGGAATTGATACTTTTGATAGCTCATACCCAACAAGAGCTGCTAGACATGGCATTTTATTGACTAAGCGAGGTCCATTAAATATCACCAAATCTGAGTATGCGACAAACTTTAATTCCATTGAAAAAGGATGCCACTGCCCTACCTGCCATCATTTTTCTCTCGCTTATATTCATCATCTTTTCAAAGCTCGAGAACTAACGTGTATGAGTTTAGCCACAGTCCATAACCTGTATTTTATGGTTCAATTCATGGAAAAGTACCGAAAACAAATTCAAGAAGATTTGATTTAGCAGAAGGTAAATTTATGCTAAAATAAAAAAAATTATATGACGATTATTTAATTTGACAATGAAGCAATGTTTTTTCACTAAAAAATCATTAGCTTCGTAATGTTGTTACCTTAAGAAATAAAAAAAGAATTTGAAATCTTTACAATTCTTATTTTGATTAGTATTAAGAGTTGAGCTAATAACCAGGAAAAGTGTTTTTAGAAAATATTTATCTATAATTCTAACTTGATTTATGCACAAAGCTGACTGCCAAAGAAAAATTAAATAAATTAACTTATCACATCCAAAAGTAAACCTAAAGGCTTTATTTTTTCGCCTTTTATTAATCCATCAACCCAACTTCATTGACATAATTCCCCTTTTTTAAGCATATAAAGTTAATTGCTTATTAGGAGATTATGATGTCTTGGTTAAAAGAGTTTAAAGAATTCGCTCTTCGTGGCAATATGGTGGATTTAGCTATTGGAATCATCATCGGTGGAGCATTTAGCAAAGCCGTTAATTCTTTAGTCACCGATGTCATTATGCCTTTAATTGGTCTTCTATTAGGAGGCGTTGATTTTAGTGCTCTATCCTTAAAATTACATTTACCAGGAAGTACTGCAGCTCCAGTTGCAGTAAAATATGGAATTTTCGTCAACACTCTGATTGACCTACTGATTCTTTCTTCTGTAATCTTTATTGTGATCAAAGGGATGAACCGATTATATGAGAAAAGTAATAAAGCTCCTTGTACAAGAGAATGTCCAGAATGCTTAATGACTATACCAATTCAAGCTAAAAAATGTGGACATTGCACTCTAGATCTCGCTCAAAAAAAGATTATTTAAATCATGTATTCAAGTGAATTAGCTATTTTGGGTGGACCAAAAGCTTTTAAAAAAGCTTTTGAAGAAAAATGGCAACGACCCAAAGATAAAGAAAAAAAACTCATTAATGCATTAATTGATCGGGATGAATTATCAGGATCTGGATTTGGAATCAGTCTAGATTTTGAACAAGCTTTCGCTTCTTATATTGGATGTCAGTATTGCTTATCATTCAGTCATGGGACAGCTGCATTAATGGCCGCTTATTTTGCAGCTGGAATAGGGCCAGGAGATGAAGTTTTAACACCGGCTGTTGGTTATATCGCGAGTTACTCAGGAGCGATTCATATGGGGGCTCGCCCAATTTTCTGTGATATTGACCCTTCGTCCTTATTAATTAATCCTCAAGAAATTCAAAAAAAACTTTCTCTGCGTACCAAAGCTATCAATATTACAGATCTAAATGGACGCATTTGCGACCTTGATAAGATCCTTTCTCTTGCTAACCATAAAGGAATTCCTGTTGTTGAAGATGCCTCTCATGCTCATGGAGGATATTGGAATAAAAAAAAGATCGGTAATTTTTCGCATGCAACTTGCTTCAGTTTGCAAGGTGTCAATCCAATGGGTAAAGCTGTTGCTGGAGGCGAAGGGGGTGTTGTGTGTACAAATGATCAAGACATTTACCAAGCTATGCTGGCATACTGCCAATTGCATCGAAAAAATATCAAGCAAGAATTACACAATAGTCCTTTTGAAGTATTAGATAGTGAAGTGCTTGGGCTTAAGTGGAGAGCGCATCCCCTAGCCTTAGCGATTGCCCTAGTTTCATTAGAAAGTTTAGATTTCAGAAATCAGTGTCGAACAGACAATGCATGCTTAACTCAAGACGCTCTCAAAGACTTTTCATTTATCTCTTTTCCCCTTCTTAAAACAGAAGCTAAAGTCGGAGGCTTCTATGGAGGTTTAAAAGTCATTTACAATCCTTCTCAATTAAATAATCTACCTTTTTCTACATTTATCCAAAGTTTAATCGAAGAAGGGGTGCCTATTATCAGTGTTGGGGTCGGTTCTTGTGAATACCGACGCACGCTTGCTCATACTGGATTTGATTTATGGGGAGAAGGAAGAGGGCCTTTAGGTCCTGCTTGGCAAGGATTAGAACCTTATCGACAGCTTGATAAGAAGAATTTTCCTATCGCAGAAGAAATGGATCAGCGAGTTTTTACGTTACCAAGTTTTATTCACGTCGAAAATGAATATTATGACTCTTTAAAAAGAGCATTTGAAAAAATACACTCTTATTATCAAAAGATCATATGATTACTTTCATTCAAGACTATATAGATTCTTCTATTCCAAAAGCAAAAGTTTGTATTATTGGAGCAGGAGCAGCCGGGATTGAAATAGCTACTCAGCTAGCTTCTTCATTTGGCTCCATTTTGCTTTTAGAAGCAGGTTTAGAAGAATTTGATTTCGAAACACAAAAATTAACTTATTTTAAGCAGCAAGGAAAAAAAATTAGGTCCTTAGACCCACAAAATCTTTTTACTTTTGAAATGAGTAAAAAAGGTCAAACGCATTTAAAACAGTATGGAGGGACATTAAATATTTGGGGAGGAAAATGGAAAACTCTTGATCCAATTGATTTTGAATCGAGGTTTGACTTGTCAGAAACAGCTTGGCCCATCACTTATCAAGATTTATATTCTTATTATGCTTCTATCGCGCAAGATTATCAAATATTAGATCTTACTTGGGCTAATGCTCATAACGCTGACCTCCCCTTTACAATTTCTCAATTACCTGGTTTTTCTCCGAGCTTAGATTTACTAGAAAAACATCCAACAAATAGTAAACATAAATTTCAAAAACAGCTCGCGTCCTCCTCAATCCAAGTAATTTTAGGAGCTCATGTTGTTAATATTGCACTTTCAGAGAATTTAGATTCGGTTAAACATCTACATGTACGCTCCTTACGAGGACAGGATTGGCACGTTGAAGCACAATTTTACATTTTAGCGGCCGGATCAATAGAAAATGCCAAACTTCTTCTTAATTCTCGTTCCCAGTTAAAAAAAGGAGTAGGTAACCATAGTGATTGGGTAGGAAGAAATTTGCTCGACCATCCTAAAGGTTTTGGAGGATTACTTTTTCCTTATGATCAAAATGACATTATTGAAGGTCGTACTTTTTCTGACAAAAATAAAACTTTAGAAATAGGTATCTCTTTAAATCGGGAATTACTTAAAAAAGAGCGATTACCCAATCATTGTATAAACATCTTTCCTCGTATTGAACAAAATCAAATAGTTTATGCCATCAAATTTTATCTCGAACAACTTCCAAATGCAAATAGCCATCTATTTTTAACAAATGAAAAAGATGCATTGAATCAGAATATTGTTTCTTTAGATTGGAAGTTTAGAAAAGAAGATTTAATTTGCTTTGAAAATTATCTCACGATTTTTGCTAATCTTTTAAAAAAGCACCAAGTCGGAGAACTAAATATGAAAGCTGATGCTTTAACAATGGAAATTTTTAGAGATGCAAGTCACCAACTGGGAACGACTCGAATGGCTTTAAAAGCTCAAGATGGAGTTGTTGACTCAAATTGTCAAGTTTTTGGAGTAAATAATTTATTTATTGCTGGAAGTTCCATTTTTCCCACTGCCGGACATGCCAATCCGACATTGACAATCTTAGCCTTAGCTCGCAGACTTGCTGATCATTTAAAGCGAACCTATGGCAATATTTTTTTTAATTCTTAATAAATGATATAATAAAGAGAAAAAATTAAAAATTCCTTCATTGGAGGTTTATGAAAAATGTTTACCACATCATTTTTATGGGGATAATGGGATTTGCTTTGCTTTCCTTCTCTTTGATTCAAGCACAAGTCGCTTATCCGTATACAAGCGGGCAAGCAGTTTTTGTTCAATCTCCTTACAATTCTTCTCTGTATACAAATTATGATTATAGTTCGCGCCAAGGAACCGCTAATAGGCTTCCTGCGTACACGACAAACCAAGCTGTATTCGTGCAAAAACCTTATGTCTCGCAGCAAACAGTGACAGCCTTTCCTTCGACAGACTATTCTAATCTACCTAGCACAGAAAGCCGTTATACCTCCCCGAGTGCTTTTCCTTCTACTGTAGCTCCTCCTTATACAAGTTCGGCTGCATCTATCAGTGGCCGTTATACAACGACGACACAAAACCCGACTTACAATTACCCTTATCCTACTTCAAGCTATACCTCTACGAGCAGTTATCCCTATACTTCAACAACTCCGATAACGAACTATCCTTCCACAACTATTCAACAACAGCCTGTTAATTCCTCCACAAATTCACAAATTCCCATAATCAGTGGGCAATATTATCAAACCATTCCTAGCGCTCAAAAGACAGGGGTAAAGCAGCCCATTAATGCATCTTCAGTCATTTACAACAATGCCTATCCTGTTACCACCGTTTCGCAATACCCTTATCCTACAACAACAACTGCGACTCCTGAAACTATTATTCAGTCTACCTCGCAAAAAAAATAATCATTCAATCTGCTACCAATGAGTTTATTTACTCATTGGTAGCTTGCATCCCTACTTTTTCAAAGATGCGCTGTCTATGACAAAGTGGTATTTAACATCACCCTTTAGCATGCGCTCATAAGCGTCATTGATTTTCTCGATCGGGATGACTTCCACATCGGCCGTAATTCGACGCTTCGCGCAAAAGTCGAGCATTTCTTGCGTTTCTTGAATTCCTCCAATTAAAGATCCTGCAATCTGCCTACGTTTAAAAATAAGTTGGTCGACAGTAGGAGAAGGATGAGGAAATTCAGGAGCACCCACCAAGCATAAAGTTCCCTCTCTTTTTAATAAAGCAATCAAAGGATCTAAATTATGGGAAGCGGCCACTGTATCGAGGATAAAATCAAAAGTAGCGTTATATTTTTTAACATCTTCTTCATTTTTTGAAATAACCACCTCATCAGCTCCTAATCTTTTCGCATCCTGTTCTTTATTTTTTGATGTGGTAAAAAGGACAACATGAGCTTCCATTGCATGGGCTAATTTGATGGCCATGTGCCCAAGACCTCCGAGACCAACGACGCCTACTTTACTTCCCTTTCCAACATTCCAATGCTTCAAAGGTGAGTAAGTCGTAATTCCTGCACAAAGTAAAGGAGCTACACCTGGATAATCTTTTTCTTTAAATTCTTTTGGAACATGAAGAACAAATTGATGGTCTACAACGATTTGGGTTGAATAGCCTCCTTGTGTAATGGATTGATCATACTTATCATAGCTATTATAGGTAAAAACTGGTCCATTTTCACAATATTGCTCTAAATGTTCTTTACAACTAGAGCAAGTTCGACAAGAATCGACCATACATCCAACAGCAACCACGTCATCTTTTTTAAAATCTTTAACATCTTTACCAACTTTTAAAACTTTTCCCACAATCTCATGACCAGGAACAAAAGGATAAATTGTACTTTTCCATTCATTGCGCGCTGTATGCAAATCGGAATGGCAAACCCCACAATATAGAATTTCTATTTGCACATCCTCTGATCTTAATTCGCGTCGATCAAATGTGAATGGAGTTAAAGGTGTTGTCGCTTGTTGAGCGGCATATCCTGAAACTTTAACCATAGTTAGCTCCTTTAACGTTTTTAAACAGGTTAAACCAATTAAAACTCTTATATATTGAAATAACAAAATACATCATGTCTTGATTTCTAGATAATCACCTTGCAGATGTCAATCTTTTTTTAAGAAGCTGAATAAATGAGAATAGGTAACCTCAGAAGTCTTTCTTAATAAAGAAAAAAGTCGGATAATAAATTGAATTTATCTAGCTTAAAATGAAGACAGTGAGCCTTAGAATTTTCTGAGGAAATGGAATTATTATGGTTTAATAAAACGGCAGTCATGACTTCATTAACACAAACAACTTGCTGATTTAATCGCGCAAGCTCTAGCTGTTTTGGATAAAAAAATTAAAAAGAAAATCGCAAAATTTAGCAGAATTTACTTGTATAAAAAAGGGGTGCACAATCAATTGGCAACAAAAGCTTTTACAATTATCTTCCTGAATCGAAAAGTTTTAATAAAAAAACTAATACCTTCATGTTAAAACACTAGCAAAACTTTTTCTTTGTTAATCCTTATACCAAGTCAAAAGCTATTTGCACTGGTTTTCTTCCACATCAAAAAACGCTTTACAAAACTAACTATTGAATTTGAGATTTTGATTTTTTTTCTTCCCATTTGCTGGTTTCTGACGCAGCCACTTAATTAATAAAAAATTATCTTAATGATGAAGACATCCCCCCCTTCCTGTAAAATACGTGTATTCTGATAAAGGTAATAGTAAAGGTTTCTTCTTATTCCATCTTTTTTGATTCGAATGCATAAGTAAGGATTGCAAAATTTTATCTAACAGTGACAGTTTCTTTCAAATCAGTGTAGAGAGGCAAAGTTCACGAGTTTAAAATTAATCGTTCAATAAAATACGTTTTGCCTCTTCAGCTTGTTTTTTCAAATCTGTATATTCTCCAGATTCTCCCGCTGTTTCAATAGCTAAATCTAAAGCTTGCAAAGCACTTTCGCGATCATGGATGGCAAATAAGCATTTTGCTAAATAAAAATAGGGTACAGGGCTGTTGATATCACAAAAAGCTGCTAGTTCGTAAGCATCAATAGCAGCTTCGTAATTTTGACACATTTGAGTAGCCATCCCCAAACCCAGCCAATAATCGTGGATATAGGGATTTAAAGTCGCTAAAAATAAAAAGGCGTGGGCGGCATCTTCATAGCGTTTATGCTCAAATAAATAATAAGCTGCTCCATAAAACTTTGCCATCGTGGAATCTTGAAGTTCCATGATCTGTTGAGCAGTTTTACCTTCTGCCAACTCTTTTTTGAGAAGTTTTTTATTTTTTAATTTTTCTTTAGCTTTTTCTGATAACTGAAACTCACTTAAATCATCTTTCATAATCTTTTTCCAAATGTATTGTCGGAGAATTCGAAGGTTTAAAATTTTATTACTCAAAAAATATCTAGACATTCTGACTAAAAGCCGTCAAATTTGTTAACCTATTAAAAATCTCTTAACATGTCAAATTTTTCTTTGTTGCTTGAATAAATATTTAGCTCGCTAAAGCTTGGGTTTTTTCACTTGAAAGTTCAAATATTTATAAATAAAATAATTTATATTATAAATTTATTAGATTTAGACTTTTTTTATATTAGTTCTATTAATAAAATAATTATCATTTTATTCTTGTCAAAATAAAAGTCATGGATTAAAGTCAAACCCTATTATCATTTATCTATGTGTTAAATTTAAGCTTTTTCAGATTGACCAGAGAAATGATTTCTGCAAATGATAAGGTTAAAAGAACACAGAATGAATAAAAAATTTTAGCAATCACCCATTTTTAAAGGACGGTGTATATTTATGAGCCAAGATTTCATTCAATTGCCAGAATTATCCGAAATTAAAGAAGATTTAGTTTTAGCGAGACAAGATATCAGTTCAGCTGTTCAAGAAGATGATTCTTTAGAGCCTATTGGTAAATTTGTTGAAGAAGTGATCACAATTATTGAAAATAAAGCCTCTTCTCTTTCTGCTGGTAAGCCATTAGATACAAAAACTAAAGTAGATATTGCAGCTCACTTAACCTTACTAAATAGTTTAATGGACGAAATTTTTTTGAGTAATTTAGAAGATGAATTTACTGAAGAAGAAGAAGTTGAAAGCGAAGACGATCGCTAATATTTTTTTTATTTGAAATGGATCTGAGTATGGGAATCTGCATTCCCTACTCTTATCCTTACAATTCCTACCTAACTGCACAATTTTGCATTTATTTATACAATAATCTTTGTAAAGACTTAAATCCAATTAAATACCTATTGTCAAAAAAATTAAAAACTATATAGAATAATGTCCTTAGAATTCATCGAATTTAACGCGATTTTATTATTGAATAATGAAAATTTAAATTTTAGCTAAACTAAAATAATTTGAGCTCTTAAATCATTTTCTAACTAGGAAATATTCATGCTTGATAGAATTCAATATTATACCAATCATACTTTAGTGGGCTCAACGATAGATGCAGCTGAAATTTTAACCGACATCACAACGAAAATTGCTCATCGTGTAGCCCTAGACGTTATCATTCAATCTATTAGCGTTGTTTGTCTCCTTTACCTTCATCCTAATCTTTTTCTAATGGGTTTTACTATAGGGATTGTTCTTGAACGTCATGTACGCGAAATTGTAGAAAAAGTTAATATAATTTACTCTGCTCAAAAATCCTTTATTGAACAGATCGCTTTTTGGAGTATAGGAACATTCGTTGCTGTTTATACCCTACCAACATCAATTGTCATCGCGACACTTTATTATTCAGCGAAATGTGGAACATATCTTTACCATCGCTGCAAGCAACGTCAACAACCTAATGCAGTGAATGCAGTTGTACCTTAACAACAAATTTAAATTTCTTCAATTTCTCGGATGAAAAGCTTGAAAAGCTTGTTGTAAGCGTATTTGACTAACATGAGTATATCGATCTGTGCTATTGATGCTTGCGTGTCCAAGCATATCTTGAATGACCCTTAAGTCTGCCCCATGATCTAATAAATGAGTCGCAAACGTATGCCGAAAAGTATGAGGGGAAATGGATTTGAAGATAGATGCTTGACGGGCATAAAATTTGACAAGTTTCCAAACAAGAGCACGAGTAAGCGGTTTACTTTTTTTCGTGATAAAAAGAAATTCATTTCTGGAATTTTCTCCCCCCTCTCTAAAAGACAAATAACAATCGATGGCTACAATTGCCTGTTGCCCGATGGGAACAATCCTTTCTTTTCCACCTTTTCCTAAAACTCGCACAAAAGTATCGTTCACATCATAAATTTTCAATTGGCAAAGTTCTGATACTCGTAATCCACAAGCATATAAAGTTTCTAAAATTGCTTTATCTCGTGCTCCTCTCCATGTTTGAATGTTAGGTATGGCTAATATACGATCTATTTCTTCTAAAGAAAGAACATCTGGAATTAATTGCCAAAGTTTAGGGGTTTCGATCAGAAGAAGAATATTTGTCGTAATCATTCCTTCTCGTTTTAAAAAGCGAAATAAAACTTTAATGGCGATAAGAGCCCGACAAATAGAAGCTGAGGCGTAATGTTGTTGTTGTTTTAAAGCTAAATAATCAATTATAGCTTGCAAATGAATCTGTGACCAATTATTTACTGAACGTTGTTTCAAAAAGGTTACAAAAGAGAGAAGGTCTCTTTGATAAGCCTCTAAAGTATTTTGAGCTAATCCTTTTTCTGAAGCTAAATAAATAAAAAAATCTTCTAAGTCTCTAATCATAAGTGTTGAGACTTAATTTTTTGGCCATCACCTAACTTTTCGGCTAATCTTTTTTGTACTTTTTCTGTTTCTAAAGTGGTAAGAGG
Source organism: Candidatus Protochlamydia sp. W-9 (assembly GCF_001950615.1). Classification (NCBI taxonomy): domain Bacteria; kingdom Pseudomonadati; phylum Chlamydiota; class Chlamydiia; order Parachlamydiales; family Parachlamydiaceae; genus Candidatus Protochlamydia; species Candidatus Protochlamydia sp. W-9. The sequence continues at coordinate 16,709 of NZ_BCPZ01000243.1, read as the reverse complement.
GAAAATTTTAATTGTCAAAAATTCATCTTGATGGGCAATTTCGTATAATCCCCATTGACTTCCTTCTTTTTCAAATTCTTGTCTTAATATTAATTTTTTTGAATGAGAAAGAAATACACTTAAAATAAAAATTTCTTCCTCATTTTGAGAGGGTTGTTCAAGTAGCTCTTTTAAAAGATGTAAAGCGCGCTCGAAACGTAAAGAAGGCACTTCATTTTTTTTATGCTCAATTTTTGATTTCCAAAAACCCCTTTTTTTCAAAAATAGCTCCGATTTAATTGCATGAGGCCAACAAGCAGCACAAAAATCTTGTCGAATCACTTGGTGATCTTCCCCTTCAACAATTAACGAATAATATTCCATGCCAGCTTGAAGTCTTTCCGCGTGACCAGAACATAATCCATTGCGTTTAGGAATCTCAATTTGAAATAAAGAATTCATTTCCATCCACTTAATTTTTCACTCACGGTTCGCATAAACAAAACAATAAGTTTAATACTTAAATGATGTCCAAGCCATAAACCCGAGAATTAGATCTATATTAGCTAAAATGATCTAAATGTTTCAAGTAAGCTTCACCAATTGCAAAAGAAGAAAGTTTTGTTTTTTTTCTTTGATTAGCAAACTCATTTATTAAACGATTAGCTAAAACTTTGCCTAATTGAACCCCTTCTTGATCAAATGAATTAATTCCCCAAATAAATCCTTGAAAAGCCACTTTATTTTCGAAAAAAGAAAGAAGAGCCCCTAAAGTATAAGGAGTAAGTTTTTTAGCCAATAAAATATTTGTCGGTCTATTTCCTAAAAATGTTTTGTTTGGGTTCTCTGAAATTTGCCCTGTTGCTAAAGCAAGACTTTGAGCAAAAAGATTTGATAATAACTTTTCTTGAGAAGTTGTACCTTGAAATTCTAGATCCTCTCCGTAAAGATTTTCTTTGAAGGCAATAATACTCACGGGAACCGTCGCTGTTCCTTGATGAATTAATTGAAAGAAAGAATGTTGCGAGTTCGTCCCGGGTTCACCCCAAATAATTGGTCCAGTGTGAAAGTTAGTCATGAGCCCTTGCTGATCAATATGCTTTCCATTAGATTCCATGTCTACTTGTTGAATATGAGCAGTGTATCGCAATAATGCTTGAGAGTAGGGAATTAAAGCCACAGTGGGATAATCTAAAAAATTGCGATTCCAAATCCCTAAAAGGGCAGCTAATAAAGGTAAATTTTTATTCAAATTGGTTTCTAAAGCAATTCTATCCATTTCATGCGCACCTTTAAGAAATTCCCAAAAGGTATTGATTCCAAAGGCAAAAGATAATATTAAGGCTCCGCACATGGAAGTTGTTGAGTAACGTCCTCCTATCCAATCCCACAGATAAAAAGTTTTGAGATATTGTTCTTGGTTATCCATTGGTGTTCCAGGCATTGTGATTGAAACAAAATGTTTTTTAGGATCTAGACCCGCCTGTCTAAATTTCTCGCGCACCAATTCTTCATTAGTTGCTGTTTCAAGCGTTGTGCCAGATTTTGAAACAACAGCAACAAGCGTTTTCTTTAAATCAGGAATTTTTCTAAAAACACCTGCTACATCATCAGGATCTACATTGGAAATAAAATGAACATGATGACCAGGTTTTAAAAGATGCTCCAGAGCATAATAATGAGCTCGTGGCCCTAAATCAGACCCTCCAATGGCAACTGTAACAAGATCTGTAAAATGATAATTCTGATCATTTTTTTCTAAAAATTGACGAAGTTTTTCAAGTTCAGCTTTCGCCAATTGAGCCGCTTCTTGAGCTTTTTTAGCGGTCCTAGGATAGTCAAATAAATCTCTTGTTGCTGTGTGCAATGCCGGTCGATTTTCTGAAGGAAACCTCTCTATAAAATTCATTACCTCCCCATCTTGCATGTGATTCATTTTATCTAAAGCATGCGATTCTTCAGACAATTGTTTCAATGCGGCCAAAACATCATTTGTTACTCTTTCTGTTCCGTAAAGTAGTTTAAATCCACCAGCTTCCGCCACATATTGTGTTACTCTTTCTGGAGTAAGTTCTTTAGTTAAATCAAGAGGATGCTTAGCTAATTCTTGAAGTTTTTTACTAGCAGAATAATTAAAAAAATGAGATGGGGACGTTTTTGACATGCGAAACTCCAAATAAGAAAAAGGGGTTGCTATCTAACTTTTCTTAAGCATTCATTAAGAAAGCTTTTTTTCATTTTATGCCTAAGAAGAATTCTCTAATGTTTTATGCAACTTAATGAATTTATTAAAAATATGCAATCATTTGTCTGAAACATATACTTATTTTTTGCAAACTTTGTTTAGCATGAAGGTTGCTTAAAAGATAATTTTTTAGATATTCTTATTTTAAATAAGGGTTATTGAATGCAGAAAGGAATTTTTTATGATCGGTAGAAACGATATATGTTGGTGTGGAAGTGGCCAAAAATGGAAAAAATGTCATTATCCAAATGAAAGCTCTCCACAAAAAAAATCTAAAGAAAGCACCCGTGAAGAATACTTACGCCAACATCGTATCATTATTAAAGATCAAAAACAAATTGATGGAATCCGAGCATCTTGTCATCTAGCAAGTCGTATCTTAGAAGCAGCATGCGCTAAAGCAAAAGTGGGTGTCACAACACAAGAGCTCAATGATTACGCTCATAAACTGCATGATGCTGCAGGTGCGATTCCAGCTCCTTTAAATTATGGGCATCCTCCCTTTCCCAAAAGTATTTGTACCTCTTTAAATGATGTTATTTGCCATGGCATTCCAAATGAAATTCCTCTTAAAGAGGGTGATATTTTAAATATTGACGTGACATGCATTTTAAATGGTTATTATGGCGACTGCAGTGCCATGGTGATGATTGGCAAAGTTGACACAGAAAAACGACTTGTTGTTGACGTCTCTTATAATTGTTTAATGCGTGCGATAGAGATAATAAAACCAGGGATTGCCATTTCAGCAATTGGAGATGTAATAGAAAATTATGCTCATTCAAAGAATTGTTCAGTTGTTTATCAATTTGTTGGGCATGGTGTCGGTATCAATTTTCATGAAGGACCTCAAATTTCTCATCATCGCAATTATAATTCTATTCTTCTCGTTCCTGGAATGACATTTACAATTGAACCGATGATCAATGCTGGTTCAAGAGAAGCAATTATTGATCCTATTGACCAATGGACAGCAAGAACAAAGGACGGGAAAGCAAGTGCACAGTGGGAACACACGCTTTTAGTCACAGAAAATGGTCATGAAATTTTGACAAATTGGAAAAGATAGTTTTTGTAAGATTATTCGAATTTCAATAGTTATTTCTTGCTTTTATAGCTAAATTTTTGATTCAGTCTCAAATCAACCTCTCACTATTTGGTGTAAAGCTGCTGATAGTTTATAGGGATTCTAAATGAATAAACCAACCTTCTGTTTTGAGATAAATCTAGCATTGTTTCAATAAAATGGAGATCAAATCTGACATTTCGTCTATTTCAACCCTATAATCTGAAATGACTTTCTCATACTCTACCGATAAAATGTGTAAATCTTTTTGTAAAAACCTTTCATTTTCGGAAAAATCAAAAATCTGTTCTTCTTCGATAGACTTGTACAAGCTAGTCATTTTTTCTTGAGTCAAAAAGAGCTCTTGTCGTGTTTTGTCAAGGACCATTGATTTTTCTTGAAATTGCTTTCTAAGTTGAAGATAAAGGCCTTCCATTTTGCGAAATTGAATTTCCGTAAAATTTTTATGCTGTTCAGATAATTGAAAAGAGCTTGTTTTTTCTTGTAACTCTAAAAATTCTTTTTTAAGTTGATCGACAGTTTTTTCTAGCAACTGATTATTTTCTGTCATTAAAATCAATTGGTTTTCTACAGTTTTTAACTGATCTACTTCTTGTTGACTTTGTTTCAATTGTTCAGTAATCAGACCTAATTCTTGTTCTAATCCGAGCTTACTTTGTTTTAATAGATCTATTTCGATCAGATGCTGATTGGTTTCATCTAGCTCTTGTTTGTAATTTAAAAGCTTTTTACGAAGCTCCTCTAAATCTTGCTCTAATTCTTGATTTAATTCTTGAGACAACTGAAGCTGCACTTGAATTTTTTGAATTTTCTCGCCTTGAGCCTGGTAATTTAAGGTTTGACTATTTAAATCATCAATTTCTTGCATTAATTGATTTAACTGCCCCCGTAGTTGGTTTTGTTGAACTAGGTGCTGTTGTTCAAGTATGCCTTTTTCTTGATCATGTTGAGTTTGAAGCTGCTCTAACTTGTACTTTAAATCTTCCCCATGTTTTTTTAAAATTTCTTCTCCAACAAGTTGATTTTGCAATGAAATCTTTGTTTCTGCATGCAACTGAATTTCATTTTCTCTTTGCTCCAACAATTGTTCCAGTTGTTGAATTTTATGGGTTTGTATTTGAATAAATGATTCATTTTGCTGAATAAGAAAAGTTGTTCGCTCCAATTGAGTTTGCACAGATATTAGATGGGATTGAATATCATTTTTCTCATTTTCTAAACATTGGTATTGATCATGAAAATTTTTAATTAAAATCTGGTGTCTTTCGATTTCTTTTTGAGAATCTTCACACTGTTTTGAGTATTCTTTTTCATTCTGCTGGCTTTTATAAAAAACTTCCAATAAGTGCTCATGATCTTTTTTGAGTTCTTGAAATTGCGAATCAATGAGTTCTTTTTCTTCTTCTAAGTTAGAGACATTTTGTTTAAGTTTAGAAATTGTACTCGCTGAATCCGTATTGATATATTCTTGTAAATGCATTTCTGAATCATGCAATTTTTCATTCAACTGAGCAATTGACTGCTTTTTGTAAAATAGTTCCTGTAAAAGTTTGTCATGTTCACTCTTGAAGTGAGAAAGTTCATCTTTAGAAAGTAAAGCGAGCTTATAAAATGTCTGTCTTTCATCTTGAATTTGCGTAAGATCATTTGTAAGAGATATAACCTGGCCTTGAATAGATTCCTTTTCTACAAACCAGGTATGTTCCATTGTCTTTAGCTTTTCCTCTAAACGTAAAAAATTGTCTAAACGGCTTTGAGACTCAAGTTGTAATTTATCAACCAACCCCTCAACCTCTTCTAAAGACAGGGTCAAAACAATGAAAGAAAAGGCCATTGCTAAAGCCATTCCAACGTGCCAAAATTGCTCATCTAAATCAATCGAAAGATAGCCTACAACAGAAAAAGATAACAGACAGCCAAGTGCAGCTGCCATGCCCTTTATTTTCCATTTGACACAAAGAGGAATTCCAATTAAAGCACTTAAAGGAAAATACCAATGTGAAGAGACCTTAAAAAGTAAAACAGCTATCGAGAGAAGAATTAAAAATGGACCTAAAAGTGACCAAAATTGAACTTGATTTTCCACTCTCTTTTCTAAAACATTCACAATGAGATTCCTTCATTTCATTAACTGCTAATTGCGTACGCATAAAATTAAAATTTTAATCTAAAATACTTTGAAGCTGTAGTTCTATTGGATCAAACTAAGAAAGTCTTTTTCAACTGATTTAAATTAAAAGATTTAATTCTTCTTTTTTATATGCATAAAATAAATAATAAGAGAAAACATGCACACTTTTCTGGTTATTATATAAAAAAGAAAGAAAAAACAGAACAGAGTTCTTGTAAAACTTGTTTTATGGATAAAAACTATGCGAATGAGGAAGGGAATATGTAAAGGCTTGTATGTTTTTATCTATAAACATAAAAATCAAAAAAACTAGATGCTCCTTCTTTTCCTAACCAGATTACCCCCCCAAGTATTGTGAAACATACTAGGCTTAATCCATAGGCAATAAGAATTGCCGCTCCATCGTCTTCCAAAATAGCTAATCCGAAAATAAGTAGAGGATAAGCAGCTAAAATATTACTTAAAGGAATTGGCAATGGCAAAGCTAAGACAAATCCCAAAATAGCAATCATTAATCCATGGAAAATTAATAGAATAGGATTTTTTACCAGATTTGGAAGCCTAGGATAAACAAAATAGCGCAATTTATTTGTTACTTTTAATGCTAATTTTGCAATTCTTTCTAAAACTGAATAAGGAATTTTTTTCCCTAAAATCCATCTAGGAAGCCAAATTTGATGTCCAAATCCTATTCTCAATCCAATAAATATGAGAAGAATTCCGAAGGGAGTGGAAAAGCCGGGAATTTGAATAGGTTGGCAAAAAGGCAGACTTAATAAAACCAAGAGAACGGCTTGCCCTTTTTTAGCTAAATTACGAATCAGTGATTCAATTGTCATGCCTTTCTCTTTTGCGTCCAAAAGTAGTGTTTGCAGAGACTCAGCAAATACATTAATCCGTTCTTTCATAAGGCTTACTCTTCAAATTATTTACTTAATTTTTTTTCGCAAGCATCTAAACGATTTAAGGCCATTTCTTGACATTTTTCTATTATTTGTTTAGCGCCTTCGATGTGGTAAATTCGGTTTAATTCTATTCTTAATTTATCACTAAGTTCATGGTCTGCTAGAGTCAATTCATGAGATTCCATATTAGGGTATTTATATTGAAATTCTCTAGCTCCAATCATGACAAAAACCAATTGATCAAATCTTTTTTGTAAAAGGCTCGTCGAAGCAAGTAATTGATCTCTATTTCGAATTTCTCGCAACTCTTGGATAAGAGAGCGAGTAATCCCTTTACCTTCTTCTTTATAATCTTCTAAAGATTTAGGTCCACAACTAGTCAAAAAAAGAAAGCAACCTATTAAAAAAAATACATGTCGGTAACGGTTCAAGGCTATAACCTGAGTTTTATTTAAAAAAATGTTTAAATTGCCATTAAAAATCTAGGTTTTTAAAAGAAAGATCTAAAATGTCATGTAATAAATGTTATAAAATTAATCATACTTTTTACAGTCATTTCATAATTTTCTTAATATTAAAAATTTATGAATATTTTAAATATTATAAAAAAAGTAACTTGTGCTAAATTCATTGAACATGTAATCTTTAGGCTTATTTTGCAGGGCGTATAGCTCAGTTGGTAGAGCTCCTGTCTTACACACAGGTGGTCATAGGTTCGAGTCCTTTTGCGCCCAATACTTGCAAATGCGGGAGTAGTTCAATTGGTTAGAGCACCGGCTTGTCACGCCGGAAGTTGCGGGTTCGAGTCCCGTCTCCCGCGTTCTATTTTTAAGATAGTTCGCTTCAATCATTCTTTCGATCTGTAAGTTTAAAATTCCCTTTTTTCTATTGATGACTGTCTTTGCGAAGTTAAAGTTTTAGGTTTTTTCATCCTCTAAGGGCGTTCCACTATGCATGTTTCTCACCCCTCGAAACGTTCCGTTCTCTCAATGATTATTACTTACCTTTGGATTGCCATAGGAGCATTTTTAGCTGCTTTTGCTTTAGAAGTTTTTTTTATTCCAAATAATTTGATTGATGGTGGTATTGTCGGAGTCGCAATGATATTAGGAAACGTTTTTCGACAATCCTTAATTCCTTATCTTTTAATTCTCCTAAACTTACCCTTTCTTGTTTTAGCTTACCGATCTATTGGAAAGGTCTTTGTTCTTCACATGCTTTTCGCAACCTTTTTATTTGCTGCTTCAATGATTTTTATCAGCAATATGCTGCATATTCAGTTTCGAGGAGATAGCTTAGAAGTTGTTGTGATTGGCGGAGCTATTTTAGGAATTGGTCTTGGCTTAATTATCCGCGAAGGTGGATGTTTGGATGGAACTGAAATTTTAGGAATCATCATTAATCGTAAAACGGGCTTTACTGTTGGTCAAGTCGTTTTAGTTTGCAATATTTTTGTGTTTGGGGCAGCAGGATTTGTTTTTAAAGATTGGCATCCTCCCCTCATGTCTTTAATCACTTATATTGTCGTGATTAAAATTATGGATTCGGTGATCGTCGGTTTGGATGAAACAAAATCCGTTTTAATTATTTCTTCAAAATCAAAAGCAATAGCCGATGCGATTGTCCACGAACTTGGATTGGGTTTGACTATTATGTACGGACGTGGGGGTTTTTCTGGGGATGAGCGTGAAATTCTTTATGTCATTGCAGAAAGACTTCAATTAGCAGAGCTCAAAGATTTAATTTTACGAGAAGATCCTAAGGCATTTATTGCCATTGAAAACCTTCATGAAGTGGCAAATGGCAAAGCTCATCATGGAGATAGTCAGGCTAAGCAAACTCGAATGGAACGCATTTTTTCTCGAATTTTGCCTAAAACTAACAAACACTCTTCCCCTCCAGCATAAATAAACCTTTCCAGATCTCTAATCTACAAAGGCTAAACTATTTAATATAGTCAAACTTCGCTGTCAATCTAAATTCATTTTCGATTAAATAGCTTTTTATTCTTCTAGCTAATTCTTTCTCATTCTTTATAAATTCCCTATTATACCCTTTCAAATTTTTTATTGACATAACCAACTGAAATAGGCAAAAAGAAGCAGAAACAAGAAATTTACAAAATTAATTTCGGCGAAAACCGAAGCGATACGAATTCATGGGGTTCTCAATGGCTTTAAATCCTGAAATTGAAAAACAACTTTTTACCCATGATTCTTGGCGTGTTTTTAGAATTATTTCAGAGTTTGTCGATGGTTTTGAAACAATGACAAATCTAGGTCCTTCCGTTTCTATTTTTGGATCTGCTCGTCTGCCGCCAGAATCCATTTACTACAATTTAGCAGTTGATGTTGCAAGACATATTTCACGGAAAGGTTTCGCGATTATCACTGGAGGTGGACCGGGAATTATGGAAGCGGCTAATAAAGGTGCTCAAGAATCCAAAGGCCATTCTTGTGGCCTTGCGATTGATCTCCCGTTTGAAAGTGAACCGAATCGATTTATCGATTTCAAATATCGACTTAATTTTCGCTACTTTTTTATTAGAAAAGTGATGTTTATTCGCTACGCGCAAGGATATGTCTTTTTGCCTGGAGGGGTAGGAACTTTGGATGAACTATTTGAAGCTTTAACACTCATCCAAACAAAAAAAATCAAAGCCTTCCCTATTTATTTAATGGGTAAAGCTTATTGGGACAAAATGGTTGCTTGGATGGAAGATACCATGCTCGCTCATGGATGTATTTCTTCCTGTGATTTGCAAATGTTTCAAATTACGGATGATCCAGAAGAAGTTGCAAACGGAATTGAACGTCATTATCAACGTGATCGAGCTTTAAAAAATTTTTAAACATTTAAATAAAATTCGCATTATTAAGCAGCCGATATCACATATCCTATTCATTAAAATTAACGTGTTTGAGGAAGTTCCTGCATATTTCCAAACGTATTTCGAGAAAAACTCGCACTTGATGTCTTAAAGGGGTGAGCTACATTAGGAAAAGGCATGGATGAATACGAACTCCCTTGAAAAGATGGGGGTAGTGTTGCAGGGGTATGATTCATTTCAGAAAAACGCCTTGAAGGAAGTGAATACATTTTATTCCTTGTTACTGGAAAATGGCTTGAACATGTTGGTACATCATAATTATTTTCATAGCCATATTGCCTATTTCTAGGTGCAGAACTGATAACAGAAAAGGGAATAAATGGAAGTAAATACATTCTTTTGGCTGCCCAATAGTATGGAGTGCTACACCAATTCCAAGCTCTTCCAAAATGATTGCTTTGGTAATGAGGTTGATCAAAAGTGTTCAGCTCTGTCGGAAAAGATGGCGATAGGTAAACAGCATTAAAATCAAGTCTTCTAATTACCCATACAGCCACAGCTATCAAAGGAAAGATTCTCAATATTGCTGAAAATTGAGGAGACTGTCTTTGATAAGCGTCGGCAAAAGCTAATGAAATTACACTCGTTGCAACTGCCACAATTGCATCAGTTACAATTATGTGCGAAGGAAAATCATTTCTATATGTTGTTGTCCATGATCTGGAAATATTTATAGGATCCATTATTTGATACCTTTCTAATTAATTTATTATTAATAAGTGGGATAACCAATAAATTCTGCTTCACTGTAAGGAACACCATACAAGGCAGTATTAATCAAAATATGTGGGAATTGAGCAATACGCCAATGGTTATTAACGCCGACTAATACTAATTGACCTATATGCCATTTCCTAAAAGTATAGTCGTCTTGATTAATTTGCCAAATGGTATTGTCGTTTAATTGGATAAGTTTTTTTCGAGGCTCAAGATTAACAATCCAACGAGTAGCCGAGCTCATAGATTGTGGAGCGCCAATTAAATTTACTTCAACGGTTTCACGAGTCGATCGATTTTGTAAGACATAGGCATAGTTAGAAAAACAAGAAGATTTGGGCTTAATAAAAATGATGTCTGTTTGTACCCAGTGACGTATGATTTCTCTTTGATAAGGATGAACAGACCAATGAGAACCATCATTCAATTGAATGACATCGGCATTTCCAGAAATAGCCATTGGTGCGTAGTAAGCATCATTATGAATTCGGTTAAGAAGCTCTTCATCATCAAAACTAATGGGATTTTGCCCAGTAGACTGCAAAAGCGCTTGAACTTCTGTGGGAATTTCTTTAAATCGTTTTTCTTCAATGTATGATAATTCTAATGGTGTTAATTGCTCTTCAGTTATCCCAGCGGCAGCCAAAAGATTCCATGAAAAAGCCACAATTAAGACACTAGTTAGTTGATAAAATTTTATTTTCATTATTAATTCTCGTTATTCATAGTTTTTATAGTTTATTTAAATCAAACTGAAAGCTCTTTTTACCTATTTCTAAGATTACTTTTGAAAAAAATCTCTTATGCAGTCTTTTTGTAAATATTTCGTGAATATCTTACAAAGCAATTAAGAAATAATAAAGAGTTGTTTAATTAAACAAAAATTAAAGACTATTTTTCAATGAAGTTAAATGAAAAATTTGTTTGAAAGCCTCTGCAAAAGAGGCATTATTGTGAACCAATAAATTCAATATTTTTGCTCAAAATTTACAAGGAATATATATATTTTAGAATACTTTTTCTTATAAATTTTAAGCAAAGGACTGGACAATATCTATTCTAATTCAAAGCGATTACCTTCTGCAATTAGGTTATCGATATAAGTCAGATCAAAATCTGCATTTAAAAATTTTGGATCTTCTAGCATATAAAGGTGAAAAGGTATTGTGGAATTAACCCCTCCAATATGAAATTCACTTAGGGCTCTTTTTCCTATTGCAATAGTTTCTGTACGATCTTTACCCTTCACAATTAATTTAGCAATCATTGAATCATAGTTAGGAGGAATGGAATATCCTGAATAACAAGCGCTGTCAACTCTAACATGGGGGCCACCAGGAGGAAGATAATACTCTAATTTTCCAGGAGAGGGAGCAAAATTGTGGCTAGGATTTTCTGCATTAATTCTAAATTGAATTACATGACCAGTGAATTTTACATCCTTTTGTTCTAAAATCAATTTTTCTCCACGAGCAATTTTGAGCTGTTCCATCACAAGATCAATACCTGTTAATTCTTCTGTGACCGTATGCTCAACTTGAATACGTGTATTTACTTCCATAAAATAAAAGTTTTGATCTTTGTCTAAAAGGAATTCTACTGTTCCCGCAGAAAAATAATTAGCTTCTTTAACAACATTGACAGCAGCTTGACCAATCCTTTGGCGCATTTTTTGACTGAGAACCGGACTTGGAGACTCTTCAATGAGTTTTTGTCTGCGTCGTTGAGTAGTGCAATCTCTTTCTCCTAAATGAATATAATGACCGAATTTATCCCCTAACACTTGCACTTCAATATGTCGAGGATTCATAATCATTTTTTCTAAATAGACGTCTGGATTTCCAAAACTCACCTCAGCTTCAGCTCGTGCAGCTGCAAATAGCTTCGTAAACTCTTCTTCGTTGTAAGCTATCCGAATTCCTTTCCCGCCACCTCCCGCAACAGCTTTAATGAAAATAGGGAAACCTAATTTTTTTGCGTCTTTCAAAGCTTCTTTAATATCCACAACGACTCCATCTGAGCCTGGGATAACAGGACAACCAGCTTTTTTTGCTGTTGCTTTAGCTTTAGCTTTATCACCAAGCAATGCAATAGATTGAGGAGCCGGTCCAATAAAGTTTAAGCCACAGCTTTCACAAATAGAGGCAAAATTTGCATTTTCGCTTAAAAAACCGTAACCCGGATGGATCGCATCAGCTCCGGTAATTTCACAAGCAGAAAGAATATTTGGCACTTTAAGATAAGATTTATGGGAAGGGGCTTCTCCAATACAAATGGCTTCGTCAGCATGAAGAACGTGTAAAGCTTCAGCATCGGCTTGCGAATAAACAGCCACAGTTTGAAGACCTAAATCGTGACAAGCACGAATAATTCGAACGGCAATCTCGCCTCTGTTAGCGATAAGAACTTTTTGCATAAATAAAAATTACTCAACGATTCGGAAAAGTTTCGTACCAAATTCTACAGGCTGTCCTGATTCGACCAAGATTTCAGCTATTGCTCCTGAGACATTTGCTTTAATTTCATTCATTACTTTCATCGCTTCGATAATACAAACCACACTATTTTTCTCGATTCGATCTCCCACTTTGATAAAACTTGGATCATCAGGTGAAGGGGCTCCATAAAAAGTTCCTACCATAGGAGATGTGACATAAAGGCTATTAGTATCGACTTTGGGAGCTTCAACAGCAATAGGAATTGGAGGGCGAGCAGTTGGCATTTCGGCACCATGGGAAAGGGCCTGATCCGTACGTTGTTGTAAATATGTTCTAATTTGTTCTTCTGAATCGATTAGTGTGGAATCAGCTATTGATCGTCCATGTCCATTCTCTTGTCGTTCGAGTATCAATTCAAATTCATTTTGTTTAAGTTGGAGCCGTTTTGTTCCTGTTCGCCCCATCACTGCCATAAGTTCTTTGATGTGTTTTAATTCCACGTCGATTTCCTTTCTAATTAAATAAAAATGAGAACATCTTAAAAAGGGCTTGTCCCTTATTGACTTGAATAAATTTTTCCTTTAAGGGTCGGAATCTCGACCTAAAATAGCATTTCGATAAGGAAAAGGTCCAAAGTGAGCAATAGTTTGTTGTTACCTTAGGGCAAAATTTAAAAATTTTTGCCTTTGCAGGCAAATTTTGCTCAAGAATCAATTTCGCTGAGATTGTCGAAGTCAAAATTTCAGTTTGTTTTAATAAAATAGCTTCAGGGGCCGTTTCTGCAAATATTTCATTTAGACTTAGTATAAACTCGATAATCAATGAATGGATTCTGTTTATTTTTATCATAATCACTTGATTATCCTTCCCTTTATTTTCACTTTTAAATATCAAACACGTTGAATATATTCGTCAGTTTTAGTGTCAACTTTGATAATATCTCCTGTTTCAATAAAAGGTGGAACTTCAATTTTTGCCCCTGTTTCTAAAATGGCAATTTTTGCTCCATTAGCTAAATCATTTTCGTCATCCGAATGCGTTTTAGCAACCATTAATTCTAAAAACTGCGGAAGCTCGACTGCAAAGATTGTTTCTCCATAAAAAAAAGCTTTAATCTCGACCCCTTCTTTGAGATAATTAACTTTGCCACTCACGATTTCAGCTGGAACGCGGACCTGGTCTAAATTAACAACATCCAAAAAAAGATACTCATCTCCTTCAGGATAAAGGAACTCTAAGCGACGTTCAATTAATGACACATCTTTAATCGGTTGATTTAGCTTAAAGCTTTTTTCAACCATTTCATTATTGCTCAAATCTTTTAGTTTAGCTTTAATAAAAGGAGTCCCTTTAGGAACTGTTACTTTTACGCTGGATTCAACACGATAAAGTTTGTTGTTAATGGAAAGTGTCATTCCTGGAGTCAATTGATTACTTGTCGCCATAATTCCTACAGTTATCTGTTAACAATTTATTAATTTTTTAATGACCTTCGGCAGACTGCCGCATTTGCTTTATTGCATCGGCAAAGTTTGGAGATTTAAAAAGGCTTGTTCCTGCCACAATAACATTTGCCCCCGCTTCTACGCAACGTCTTACATTCAAATGAGTAATCCCTCCATCGACTTGAATATCAAAAGGAGGAAGTTGATGACTCGTTGATGAATTATCTTTAAGGGTCACTCCCCCTGCTCGAATATTAAGCTGGTTACATACGTCTCTTGTAAATTGTACTTTATCTAGCACTTTTTCGATAAATTTTTGTCCTCCAAAACCTGGATTGACAGTCATCAAGAGAATCATATCACATTTATCTAAATATTTAGGTATCATAGAAACAGATGTTTCTGGATTGAATGCCAAACCTGCTCGTATATTACATTTTCGAATATAAGCCAGTGTTTCTTCTACATCTTCTGTTGCTTCCATATGAAAAGTAATACTATCAGCTCCAGCTTGGACAAAACGTTCAATGTAGTCAAACGGGTTATAAATCATTAAATGAACATCTAAAAACAAATTTGTTGCTCGATTGATAGCAGCGACTGCTTGAGAACCCATCGTTAAATTCGGAACGAAATGTCCATCCATAATATCTAAGTGCAGTGAATCTGCTCCTGCTTGCTCAGCTTTTTTAGCTTCATCTGCTAGATGTCCGAAATCTCCCGCTAAAATCGATGGAGCAATTTTAACAGCTTGCAGTTCTCTTTTCATATTTTATCCATTTCTTAAAATTACCTAAGTTCATACTCCGTTCGATGATCAAAAGTCAAGATGATACCAAGATCATACAGTAATATCATTGAATATCAATAATTTTTGCTTTGAATTTTTTTCTTCCTTGCTATACCAGCTAAATAAATTCAAGTAAGGATTGTTATTCCCAAAAATATTTTTTCCCTTATAGAAAGGTTTGGGTATTTACAATAGAAAATAAATCACTAAGTATTTACTTAGCAATTCGACGTTGACTTTAAAAACTTGAAACATTAAGTTATTTACTAAATTTAACAATATTTTTCAGATGTTGCACTTAAAATTTATTTTAAACTCTTCTCTCCTTCATGTCATTATTGTGCGCTAAGCGCACATATACATACGACTGTTTTTTATCACCACTTATCCATTTTAAATTAATTCATTATGATTTGTTACTATTATTAAACTATTTTGATTTTTTATCGATAAACTCATCTTACAGAGTGAAAATTAAAGGAAATATATGAAAAAGCCTTCACCAAGGTCAAATACTTTAGCGACTGGCCTTGCTATGTTCTCAATGTTTTTTGGAGCAGGAAATGTTGTATTTCCGCTCGCATTAGGGCAACATGCAAAAGATCAAAATATATATGCTATTATTGGACTTCTTATTACAGCTGTCGGAGTTCCTTTTCTCGGTCTGATTGCAATGACTCTTTTTGACGGAAATTACCGAGCTTTTTTTAATCGTTTAGGCAAGATTCCTGGTTTTTTAATAGCTCTTACTATCATGGGATTAATTGGCCCATTTGGAGCTTTACCACGATGTATCGCTCTTTCCTATTCTACCATTAGTCTTGCTATCCCTCATTTAGAACTGATTCCTTTTAGTGTTATTTCTTGTATTTTAATTTATTTATTCACTTTTCGCAAAAATAACATTATCGATGTATTAGGGTACGTTTTAACTCCCTTTCTCTTATTTTCTTTGCTTATTATTATTTTAAAGGGTTTTTGGGAAGCAAATGATCTGCCTGCTTCAATTCATCAACCTTATGAGACATTTTTAGTAGGACTACAAGAAGGCTACCAGACCATGGATCTTTTAGGAGCATTCTTTTTTTGTTCAGTCGTACTAGCTTGCTTGAAAAAAGGGGTTGAACCACAAACCCATGAACATGTTAATTATAAAAAAATGATAATATTAACTCTAAAAGCTAGCTGTATTGGGGCATTTTTGCTAGGTTTGGTTTACTTAGGATTTAGCTATGTTGCTGCCTATAACAGCGAAAATCTCGCTGAAGTTTCTAAAGAACAAGTTTTAGCAACTTTATCTCACCAAATTTTAGGTCCGAATGCAGGAATTGTCGCTTCGATTGCCGTCGCATTAGCCTGTCTAACTACAGCCATTGCACTTGCGGTTGTTTTTGCAGAATTTTTACATTTTGATGTTTCTAAAGGAAAGATTTCTTATCATAACTCTCTCATTCTCACTCTAGTTATTTCTTTCATTTTTTCAACATTGAATTTTACAGGAATTATTGCTTTTTTAGCTCCTATTTTAGAAGTTTGTTATCCTGCGTTAATTGTTTTATGTATCGTCAATATCGGTTATAAACTTGTTCACTTTAAACCAGTTAAAATACCTGTATTTAGTATATTTGCTTTATCGCTTTTATACCATGCCTCAAGTTACTTAAGGTAATATTTACCGCTTAAATCAGAGTTGTTTTCGCAGCTCTGATTTAATTTCATGATCTTAAATAAAATGCGCGGATATTCTAAATTTCACTGTATATTCATACGGTTTTCAAAATAATCATCATTTCAGCATGATAGCTAACTCGAATTTTAGGTTTATTTGCCTAGAAACCACTGAATTTATTTAAATAGAAAAGTTTAATATAAATTTTTCTGGGAATAAAAATTCTCCTTTTTATTTTCATTTTTCCTCCAGCCAAATTATCCAATTCTCAAAATTTTAATAAATCTATCGTAAAAAATGTTTTTATAACTATTCTCTCATTTTTTCCTCTCCTGTTCAATTCCCAAACAAAATACTTCTTGTCCTCTTGTCACAGAGAAAAAAATAAACCCTGATTTTCAGCCACCTTTATC